>DYNA01000098.1:11459-15473 GCA_020721325.1 Paludibacter propionicigenes | reverse complement strand
ATAATTAATTTAGAAAAACAAAATGATTAAAAGTAATAAAAAAATATCAATAATAGTTCCTTGCAGAAATGAGGAAAAATTTATTGATTCTTGTATCAATTCCATTGTCGATAACGATTATCCAAAAGAATTGACTGAAGTTTTTATTATCGATGGCATAAGTACAGATAATACACAAAACATTATTAATCAATATGTTAAAAAATTTCAATACATCAAACTGTTATTAAATCCTCAAAAAACAGTTCCTTTTGCACTCAATAAAGGAATAGAAGCTGCCACAGGCGATTTTATCATTCGACTTGATGCCCATTCCATTTATCCCCAAAATTATTTTAGCCAACTTATTTATTTTCAGCAACAAACTAATGCCGACAATATTGGCGGAGTTTGGATAACTCAACCAGCCAACAATTCACTAACAGCAAGAGTAATAGCTATTGCAAGCAGTTCTGGATTTGGTATTGGAAATGCACAATACCGATTAAAAAATACCGGAAAAGAACCTTTTGAAGTTGATACCGTACCTTTTGGTTGTTACAAAAAAGAAGTCTTTAAAAAAATAGGTTTATTTGAACCGGAACTTACACGTAATCAAGACGATGAATTTAATGCCCGCTTAATTAAAAATGGCGGAAAAATTATTTTAGTGCCCAGTATAGAAATTCAGTACTTTGCACGCGAAAATTTGTATAAAACCTTTAAAATGTTTTATCAATACGGGCTATTTAAACCTTTGGTAAATAAAAAAATTGGCACACCTGCTACTATACGACAGTTTATTCCTTTATTTTTTGTACTTTTTTTATTTTCCTTGCCTTTTTTTATTTTTTTAAGTAAAATAACTGCCATTTTTGGTATTTTTATTTTAGTTTTGTATTTTTCTTTAAGCACTCTTTTCAGTATTAAAATTGCTTTTGCAAAAAAAGATTTTTTATTGTTAAGTGTTTTACCTTTAGTATTTTTTATCATACATTTTAGTTATGGAATAGGATACATTAAAGGCATTTTTAAATTTTTAATTTTTAATGAAAAAAATATAACTATTCAATCAAGTAGATAAAAAATGATACCTTTTTCTCCTCCACATATCGACCAAGAAATAATAGACGAAGTGGTTGATACTTTAAAATCAGGTTGGATTACAACCGGTCCAAAAACAAAGCTTTTTGAACGTAATTTAACCAATTTTAATCAAAATAAAGCCACTTTGGCTCTAAATTCGGCAACAGCAGGTCTTGAACTGGTTTTACGTTGGTTTGGAGTAACTGCTGGCGATGAAGTCATTCTGCCAGCTTATACATATGCTGCAACTGCCAATGTAGTAATTCATTGCGGAGCTACTCCAGTTTTTGTTGATTCGAATGCTGACGATTTTAATATTTCAATAAAAGAAATAAAAAAAGCAATAAATGAACACACAAAAGTAATTATGCCAGTTGATTTTGCCGGTTTTCCAATAGATTTTGATGAATTGAATCAATTAGTTAAATATCAAGATATTAAACAGTTATTTAATCCCAAGTCAGAAAATCAGCAAAAATTAGGACGAATTTTAATTTTGTCAGATTCCGCTCATTCATTAGGAGCTAAGTATAACGGAAAAATGACTGGAACTCTTTGTGATATAACGGTTTTCTCGTTTCATGCTGTTAAAAATTTAACAACGGCTGAAGGAGGTGCAATCGCATTCAATTTACCAGAACCATTTGATAATCAAGAGGTTTATTCAGAAATGAATATTTTGGCTTTACATGGTCAAAATAAAGATGCTTTGGCTAAAACTCAAAAAGGAAACTGGAGATACGACATTATTACAGCCGGATACAAAGCCAATATGACCGATATTTTAGCTTCGATAGGTTTAGTTGAGTTAAAACGTTATAATTCAGATATTTTAATTAAACGAAAACAAATTTTTGACACTTATACAAAAGCTTTTGAGGAATATGATTGGGCTGAAATACCTGTATATGAAACAATTACAAAACAATCGTCTTATCATGTATATTCGCTACGCATTAAAAATATTTCTGAAGCCCAGCGCGATGCTATTATTCAGAATATTTTTGATAAAGAAGTATCGGTTAATGTTCATTTTCAATTAGTTCCTTCATTTACTTTTTATAAAAATTTAGGCTATAACAAAGAAAATTATCCAATAGCTTTAGACAATTCTCAACGGGTTATCAGTCTGCCTGTTTTTTACAATTTAACTGAAAATCAGATAAATACAGTAATTAATGCAGTAATTGATTCCGTTCACGAAAATTTAATTACAAAATAACAACTTTTAATTAAGATGAAAAGAATTTTTGATGTAATAAGTTCAGGAATTGGTTTAATTGTATTAACACCTATCTTTCTAATTATTAGTGTATTTATTATCTTAGACAGTAAAGGTGGTATTTTTTATAAACAGAAGAGAGTTGGAAAATATGAAAAGCAATTTTTTTTATATAAATTTAGGACAATGTATTCTAATTCTGATAAAAAAGGGTTACTAACTATTGGAGCAAAAGATAGAAGAATTACTAAAATCGGATATTATTTACGTAAATATAAATTGGACGAATTACCTCAGTTAATTAATGTTTTCATTGGAAATATGAGCCTTGTAGGTCCTCGTCCGGAAGTTCAAAGATATGTTGATTTATATTCAGATGAACAAAAAAAAGTTCTTACCGTAAAACCCGGAATAACTGATTATGCTTCTCTCAAGTATTCAAATGAAAATGAAATATTGGAACAATTTGAAAACGCAGAAATAGCTTATATAGAGCGAATTATGCCCGATAAATTGAAAATAAATCTTGATTATGTTCAAAAAAATAATTTGTGGATTGATATCAAAATTATTTTTCTTACATTAATTAAAATTTTAAGGTAGTTTTTTTCAAAAAAAATATAAAATAATATAATTTATTCGATGCGATTATTTTTTAAAAATAAAATACAATTAATTATATATCTGGTGTTTATCATTGGAATTGTTTCGTGTAATTTGTCTGCTAAATCGGAGAAGGCAAAAAAAGAACGTGAAAAACAAAAAAATGACAGCTTAGAAATTGCCGATATTCAATTGAAAACCAAGAAAATAGAGGATTTTTTTAAATTTTTTAGCAAGGAAACCGACTTTAACGGTGGAGCATTAGTAGCGTATAAAGGTAAAATAATTTATCACAAAGTTCAAGGTCTTGCAAACAAAAAAAAGAACGAACCACTGAAACTTAATTCGCGTTTTCAATTGGCTTCGGTTACCAAACCGATTACAGCAATTGCCATAATGTGCTTATATCAAGATAGTTTACTGAATTTAGACGATTTGGTTAGCAAACACATTCTCAATTTTCCTTACCCAAAAATCACTGTCCGAATGTTGCTCAGTCATCGTTCGGGTTTGTCAAATTATATGTATTTTGCCGAAACACTTACCAATCGGCGCGACATCATCTACAATGAACAGGTTGTAGAAATGATGCTCAAACATAAACCCAAACCTTATTTACAACCCGACATTCAATACGATTATTGCAACACAAATTACGTGCTTTTAGCGGCAATAATTGAAAAAATTTCAGGTAAAAAATATGAAAATTTTGTGAAAGAACGTATTTTTGATGTGGCAGATATGAAAGAGAGCTTTTTTTTCCAATACGGAAAAGAAAATCCGACTGAAAATCTCGCTACAGGCTATCATTTCAAATGGGAAGAAGCCCTTCGCACCTATCAAGAAGGCGTAATTGGTGATAAAGGCATGTATTCAACGCTCGAAGACCTTTATAAATTAGACCAGTGTCTTTATACCGAAAAAATTTTGAAAAAAGAAACACTCGAACTCATGATTCAACCGGCTAATCCAGAAATGGAAAAATCAAATTATGGCTTTGGTTGGCGAATTCCAATGTCCGAAAACTATAAAGGAATAGTTTTACACGGAGGCTGGTATAGAGGCTTTAACACAATGTTTGCCAGAGATTTAACTAATAAAAATACAGTTATTTTGTTTTCCAA
>DYNA01000098.1:0-11359 GCA_020721325.1 Paludibacter propionicigenes | reverse complement strand
GTAGAAGCTATTTTTAAAGAGAAAAAAAGTAATCTGGTAAAAATTCCCGGCATTGGAGAAATTCTTGCCGAAAGCATTTTAAAAGCCAATGTTTTGCAACGTGCTGAAAAAGAGCTACTTTTTATTGACAAATATAAAATTGACGTATTTTTTTACTTAGACAAAGATTATCCCGAAAGGTTAAAAAATATGAACGATGCACCTTTGTTATTTTATTCTAAAGGGAAAATAAATTACAATAACAAAAAGGCTATCAGCATTATAGGTACACGAAAAGCCACGGCTTACGGAAAAAATATGTGCGAACGTTTGATAAAAGAAATGGCAGAACGAAATCACAAAGCATTAATAGTGAGTGGTTTAGCTTACGGAATTGATATTCATGCACACAAATACGCATTGGAAAATAAATTACCTACGGTAGCCGTTTTGGGCAATGGGCTTGACAGCATTTATCCCAAAGAACACACGCAAATAGCCAAAGAAATGCTTGCAAATGGCGGTTTGTTGAGCGAATTTATTTCCGAAACAAAACTTTTCCCGCAAAACTTTGTTAAAAGAAATAGAATTATTGCCGGATTAACCGATGCTACTTTAGTTATAGAATCGGCTCTTAAAGGTGGGTCGCTGATTACTGCGCAATTGGCTAATTCATATCACCGCGATGTATTTGCTGTTCCGGGTAAACTAACAGACAAGTATTCAGAGGGTTGCAATCATTTAATTAAAACAAATCAAGCCGTTTTGATTGAAAAAGTAGCCGATTTAGAATATATTTTAGGATGGGAACAGAAAAAAATAGAACAAAAAAAGCTATTTTTTACTTTTTCAACCGAAGAACAGAAAATTTTTGATTTCTTGCAATCTGCCGGAACGGGTGTTTTTATTGATGAAATTAGTTACAAAACCGAAATTCCTATTCAAAATTTACTTTCTTCACTTCTAAATATGGAATTTATGGGTGCCGTAAAAAGTCTTCCCGGAAAAGTGTTTCAAATTGCATGATATTTTTTTAGACTATTCTTTTCCTTTTTTTTATACTAAAATATATCTAAATAGTTTATTTGTCATAAATTAATAATACTTTTTATCGTTAAAAATGGTTTTGATTGTTTTAGAAATGTCCAAATTTTTATTTAGAAAATAAGCACAATTGAATTCATTACCAATATTTTATATTCTCTTTTTTAATTATTTTGAGGCACGTATTTAGAATGGATTTCATCAAGTTCGCCTTGTTTGTCGGCTTCAAAAATATGCTGGTGAAAAAAAGTGAGTTTATTAAAAATAGCCAAAGCCTCATTAAGCTCAGCTCCGGTTAGGTTTCCGATAATGATTTGCGAAACTTTAAACATATCGCCAAATGCCTCAATAATTTCTCGCCTGCCTTTGTCGGTGAGCGAAACCCGCTTGGCTCGTTTATCGATTTGGTCTGGAAATTCTTTTACTAAATCATTATTTATCAACCTTTTAAGTATTTCACTTCCACTCGAAAATTCCAATAAGTGTCGCGAAATCAATTCGTTTTTCAAAAGGCTTTGTTCTTTTAACAAAGTTGCCAAAAATCCAAATTCATCGATGGATTTAAAAGAAGTAGTCATAAAGCACTTTTTTAAATAATGTTTGGCATAGCGATACAGACCGGTTAGTAAGGTCGAAAATTCGACTTGTGGATATACCTTATAATTTAAGTAATTTTTTTTATCGAAATCCGTTTTAATAACGTCATTTTTACCCGAAATCATCTTGTCTTTCAAATAAATAGAAAACTCTTTCAAATCATTATTTCCGACTTCCAATTCATAACTTTCCACGTAATCTAAAAGCTGTTTTATCATCTGTATATTTGCTGACATTGTAATAAATGTTAAAAATTATAACGAGATTGTACTTTATATTCAAAAAAATGTATTATATTTGCAAAATTAATACAAACTTGTAATAAATACAAATTTATTTTCTTTTTTTGAAAAAAAAAAATTCTTTTTTATAAAAAAATACAAGTTTAAAGTATTCATTTTTAACACATTAAAAAAACAATTACGAATTAAATTATTTTTTATATTTTATGAAAACAATTCCGATTTATTTATTTTTAGTGGTTGCAATGGCTTTTTTTGGTTGCAAAACCAGCGAAAAAACGAATGCAAAAATGGTTTCAATCGATTCGCGCGGAGTGTGGAACGGAAAAGGAATGTCCATAGAATTGACCTAAGGAAAACATTTCAATCACCCGACTTTTGTTATTTGGCAAGAAGATATGAATGGAAAATACATACGTACTCTTTTTATTACAAAGTCTTATGCCTCAGGCATTTTCGGGCATCAAATTGTGGGCGACAGCATCTGGATGAGTAAAGCCGGAAAATCCATTCAGCCCGCTGCTTTGCCTTATTGGACTTACAAAAAAGGACTTATCAATGGCAAAATCCTCGTGCCAACGCCTGAAAATCAGTTTGTTGATGCCGTTACAGGGGCTACGCCCGAAAGTGATTTTGAATTTAAAAGCATGATTTCGCTCAAGGACTCTACAACGCGCATTTTGCTCGAAGTAAACCAAACTTGGGACTGGAACCGATTTTGGACAAACAATAAATTTCCCGATTCGCCGGCTTACAAACATTCCTCGCAGCCTTCTTTGATTTATGCCGTTACGGTAAATATTTCCGATAAAACTTTTTATTTAAACCCCATAGGACATGGTTGCCCGAAAGGTGAATCAGGGAAACTTTTTACCGATATTTCTACCCTTACAACCGCAAAAGAAATTTTTAAAGAAATTAAAATAATGATTAATGATTAATTGTTAATTATTAATTATTAATTTTTTATGAAAAATAAAAAGATAAAAAATTTAGCAATTCAACAATTTAACAATAGAACAATAGAAAATATATGAAAACGATAATAAATACGCTTATCATTTTGTTTTTTGCAGGTAGTTTGCTTGCGCAAAATGGTCAAATTAAAGGAAAAATAACCGATGCTTCTAATAATGAGCCTATTCCTTTTGCCAATATTTTGGTAGTTGGCACTCAAATCGGTTCTTCGAGCGATTTCGATGGCAATTTTATCATTACCGGACTCGAATCGGGTTATGTTACTTTGCAAATTTCGTTTGTGGGTTATAAAACCAAAATTAGCCCTGATGTGCTGATTAGCAACAACAACGCTCCTTTTATCGAAGTGAGTTTAGAACCCGCCGAAGAAGTTTTGAACGAAGTGGTGGTGCAAGTGGATTATTTTGAGAAAAAAACCGATGCCCCGATTTCTATGCAAAGTATTGGTTTAAAGGAGATTGAGAGCAATCCGGGCAGTAACCGCGATATTTCGCGTGTTATTCAATCGTTTCCGGGTGTGGGTTCTACGCCGGCTTTTAGAAATGACGTTATCATTCGCGGCGGCGGTCCGAGCGAAAATCGCTTTTTTCTCGATGGAATCGAAATTCCGGTTTTAAATCACTTTTCTACTCAAGGTGCTTCGGGTGGTCCGGTGGGAATTATCAATGCCGATTTTATTCAAACGGTCGATTTTTTTTCCGGTTCATTTCCGGCGGCTAAATACAACGCTTTGAGTGGCGTTTTCGATTTTAAACAAAAAAACGGAAGCATGGACAAAACCAACGTGCAAGCCACTTTGGAGGCGAGCGAAACCGCCTTGACGCTCGATGGACCCGTTGGAAAAGAGGGTTCGTATATTTTTTCGGTACGCCGTTCGTATTTGCAATTTCTTTTTTCGGCTATCGGCTTGCCGTTTTTGCCTACCTTCAACGATTATCAGTTCAAATACAAAACCAATTTGAATAAACGCGACCAATTGACTATCATTAGTTTAGGTTCGCTCGACCATTTGAGTTTAAACGATAAAATCGAAAATCCTGACGCTTCACAAGAATACATTTTGGCTCAAATTCCGGTTAATAATCAGTGGAGTTACACTATTGGTGCGGTTTACAAGCATTTCATCGAACACGGTTTTCACACTTTTGTAGCCAGCCGAAATATGTTGAACAACGAATTTTACAAATACCCCGACAACGATGAAAGCAAGCCCAAAATACTGAATTACAATTCCACCGAAGCCGAAAATAAATTTCGCTACGAACTTTCACTTCAAAAAGCCGATTTGAAATACAATTTTAGTGCAAACGCCGAATATGCAAAGTATTTTAATGAAACCCAGCAGCAAATTTTTAGTGAAAACGCGCTCACTCAATTTGCTTACGAAACTCAATTCAACATGTTTAAATACGGAATTTCGGGTCAAGTTACCAAAAGTTTATTCAAAGAAAGCTTGATTTTAAACTTAGGCGTTCGATTCGATGGCAACAATTACAACGAAAACATGGCAAATTTGCTCAATCAATTTTCGCCCCGATTTTCGATTTCCTATCAATTGGGCGCAAAAACCATGCTCAATGCCGGAACCGGACGATTTTTTCAATTGCCCGCTTACACCAGTTTGGGCTATCGAAATGCAACTGGAAGCCTTGTGAATGAAGACATTGCAGAATATATCGGCGCAAATCATTACAATTTGGGCTTTGAATATCGAGTTTCAAAAGCCGTAAAATTTTCGGTGGAAGGTTTTTACAAAGATTATTTTCAATATCCCATCGACCTTGTTACAGGCGCAAGCCTTGCCAATCAGGGCGCGGATTACAGCAGCGTAGCGGGTGCAGCTCCGCTCACCTTCACAGGCACAGGCGAGGCTCTGGGGTTTGAAGTTTTAAATCGCGTAAATTATAAAAAGTTTACTCTTTTGGCATCTTATACTTTCGTAAGAAGTTCATTTACAGATATTAACAATAAATTAATTCCATCTTCGTGGGACAGCAAGCATTTGCTCACTTTGACCGGTTCGCAAGAGTTGAAAAAAAATTGGCGGGTAGGTTTCAAGTGGCGTTTTGTCGGCGGACTGCCTTACACGCCTTACGATTTGGCTACTTCGGCTAATATTGAGGCTTGGAACGCACTCGGACAGCCTTACAACAACTTTTCGCAGCTCAATGGCGAGCGTTTTGAGGCGTTTCATCAATTGGATTTGCGCATAGACAAAAATTATTTTTTCCAAAAATGGTCTTTGATGCTCTATTTAGACATTCAAAATGCTTATAATTTCAAAAACATTGGAAAAGATTACATCATTCGCGAAAAAAATGCCGATGGAACATATAAAACCACCAACAACGGCACTGAATATGTTCTCCAATCGATACTCAACGAATCCGGAACTGTGCTGCCAACCATTGGTATCATGATTAAGTTTTAATGTTAAAAAAAGTATTTTTTTATTTTAAAATTCCGTAAGTCATCGTGTCAAATTGATGTTATGACTTTCGGTTTGTAAAAAAAAAATTGAAAAGATGACTAATTAATTGAAAAACAGATAATTATGTTTTCATTGAAATTTTAAATACTTGTAAATCAATTGTTTATTTTTAAAAAAAAAATCAACGTTTTTAAATTTTAAAATACGATAGAACTTTGTTGAAGTAAAAAAAATACTTTGGCAAAGTTCTTTTTTTTTGAATAGTTTCCAAAAAATAAAAAAAGAACAGAGTATTTTTTAACACCATAAGGGTAGGAAATCTTTTTTTGTATCTTTTTTTAAAACAAAATTATTACCGAAAATATTGCCATATTTTATTTTAATCCGTTCGTTATTAATGCTTTTTCAAAATATTTAGCATAAAAAAACAAAATTTAAAGTATTATTTTAATGTTAATTCTAAATTATATTAAAATTAAATAATCTTTATTTGAAGTTTAAATTTTTTTATATACCTTTGTCAAGTAAAAGTTTTATTCCAATAAAAATGAAAGAAATATTAAATAAATTTGATGCAATTTCGCTCGAAGAAATGGACAATGTAAAATTAATGAATCGAGTTGATAGCAAATATATTATGCCAATAAACAAGCTAAACAAGCTGTTAGACGAAATATTGCCTTATTACAAAATATTAGAAATTGATTCAAATAGATTAATGAGTTATAAGAACAATTATTTTGACACTCCCGATTACCAATTTTATTTTGCTCACCACAATGGAAAATTAAACAGATACAAAATGAGAATACGCGAATATGCAGAATCTAAAACTGTTTTTACCGAAATTAAATTTAAAAACAATAAAAAGAAAACCAAGAAAAAAAGAATTTTAAACAACGAACATACCACTCAAGAAATAGAACTATTTGTAAATCAACATTTACCGATTCCAAATTCCGAATTAAAAAAAATGATAGATATTGATTTTCAGCGTTTTACTTTAGTAAACAAAACACGAAGCGAACGAGCTACTATCGATATTAATTTGCATTTTTCAAACGAAAATAAAGAACATTTTTTATACAAAACGGTGGTTGTAGAAATAAAACAAGAAAGCTATAATGCTGCATCTGAGCTTATTAAAGCATTAAGAAATATAAAAGTTCGACCAAAACGCATGAGTAAATATTGCATAGGAACTGCACTACTCAATGATAAAATGAAGCAAAATAAATTCAAACAACGAATTAGAATTATCAATAAAATTGAATCTGAATATTAAATTTAAAAAGTCTATAACATAAAAAAAGTAAATTAAATGAGTTATTTAAGTGAAATTGAATTATTTAACATCAGCTTGATTGATGTAGAAGATTTTATAGAATTAGTGATGCGTTTTGCCTTCACCCTTTTTATTAATTATCTCATTGTTAAGAAAATATACTACGCCCGCTCGCTTCGCCGCGACTATTTATTTACGTACTTACTTATTTCGGTCATCGTATTTTTCTTGTGTATTTTACTCGATAATGTAAAACTTCAATTAGGTTTTGCATTAGGATTGTTTGCCATTTTTGGTATCATTCGCTATCGTACTGATACTGTGCCTATTAAAGAAATGACATACTTATTTATTGTTATCGGAATTTCTGTTATCAATGCTTTAGCCAATAAAAAAGTTAGCTATATGGAATTGATATTCACTAATTTAGCTATCTTAGGATTGGCATGGTTTTTAGAATCAGTTCGTTTCATAAAGCACGAAACTCAAAAATTAGTTAAATACGAAAAAATTGACCTTATAAAGCCCGAAAATCGCGCCCAATTATTGGCAGACCTTGAAAAACGTACCGGTTTAACGATAAACAGAGTAAAAATTGAAAAAATTGACTTTATGACCGATTCGGCTCTAATAACTATTTTTTATTACAACAAACAAGAAGATTTAAACCCCAAAATTTGATTTTTTTCATTATGTTTTTAACGCAAATCAAAAAATATTTTGTATTTTTCTTTATTTTCATTACTTTTGTATCCAAAGGGCAAACAAACGATGCACAACTTTGGTCGGAAGTGGTTGTTAAAAAGAAAATTACCAACAAACTTTCTTTTTCATTAGCTAATTCTGTCCGCTTTCGCGAAAATATTTCGCTCGTAGATAAAGTTTTTTCTGAATTGGAAACCCAATACGAATTGTTCCGATTTCTCGACTTTGGTTTAAATTATCGTTTGGAACAGGAAAAAAAACAAGACAACGATTTGAGTCTTCGACATCGTTTTTCTGTTGATGCCCAAGTTAAAAAGAAAGTTTTAGGAGTTTCATTGAGTTTAAGAACCCGTTTTCAAACCAAATATACCGATTATTACTCAAGTTATAGCGGTGTAGTACCTCAAAATATTTTGCGTTTGCGAATAAAGGCAAGTTATAAAATTTTATCATTTCCAATTGTTCCAAGTGTTTCGAGCGAAATCTATTACGGATTAAATGGTGAAAAGAAAAATTTAATTGATGCTTACCGTTACCAAGCCGAATTGAGCTACAAAATAAACAAGCACAACGACATTTCTTTGGGCTATCTTATTCAAAATGAAAAAAATGAAAACAATCTTTTAAATATTTATGCCTTTCAAATAGGATATTCTTTTGATTTTTAAATCTAAAATTTTGTTTTTATGAAATCAGTTTTCATTTTATTTATGCTGTTTTTATTGAGTTTTTTTACAAAAGCTCAAAATAATTTGCCTTTTGCTGTTGAAATTTTACAAAATGGATACGATTGTAAATTTATTTTAAAGCAAGATATTTCTACTCAAAACATTATAATTTCAATTGATGTAAAAGGTAATATTGAATTGTCAGTAAATGACCAAGCTGAAATAAAATATTATTGGCTCGAAACCTCTGTTGGAGGAAAGATTGAACAAATTGATGATATAAAAATTGAGTATTATTTTGATGCCAATAATGCCGGAAAAATTAAAAAAATAGGAAATTTGTTGTTTACCTATTACGATTATCAAGCCCATGAAAGCAAAACTGGAAAAGTAAAATCTATTGGAAATTATACTTTTGATTATCACGATTTTATGGCAGAAGAAGGCAAAACGGGTAAAATTTCTAAAATTGGAAATATTTTAATCAATTATTACTACGGATTTGAAAATTCCGGAAAAATTTCACGCATCGGGAACATTCGCATTAATTACAATACCGATTTTGATGATAACATCAATTCTGGAAAAACGGTTAGTATAGTCGGTAGCCAAGAAGGTGTAATAATTAAAACTCCGGTATTTTTTCAAAAATTATAATCTTCTTTTTTAAAAATCAAAATTAGATTTTTTTTGAAAATGAAAATAATTTCCTAAATTTGGATTGATTAATTTTATCATTTTAAGTAAGCTGGTAAATTGATTGTAAAAAAAAACATGACAGTATTTTGAAAAAATCTGTCATGTTTTTTTTATTTTTAGCAATATTTTTTTCTACTTTTTGAAAATAGAATCTAATATTTATTATTTTGATTATCAAGCACTTAAATCAAATTAACCAATGAACTCAAAACGAGTATAAGGAACTAAAACTTCGGGTATTTGAATGCGACCGTCGGGCAATTGATAGCCTTCCAAAATAGCTGCCACAATGCGCGGAAGTGCCAATGCACTGCCATTGAGCGTGTGAGCCAAAATGGTTTTCTTCTCGCCTTTTTCTTTGAAGCGAAGTTTCAAACGATTAGCCTGATATGTCTCAAAATTTGATACCGAACTCACCTCCAGCCATTTATCTTGTCCGGCAGCATAGACTTCAAAGTCGTAAGTAAGAGCCGAAGTAAAACTCATATCGCCTCCACAAAGTTTTACAATTCGGTATTCCAAGCCCAATTTTTTTACCAAATTTTCTACATGAAGCACCATTTCCTCAAGCGTTTGGTACGACTTTTCGGGGTGTTGGATTTGTACAACTTCCACTTTATCAAATTGATGCAAACGATTCAATCCACGAACATCTTTGCCGTAAGAGCCGGCTTCGCGTCGAAAACAAGGCGTGTAGGCAGTATTTTTAATCGGAAAATCTTCCGCTTTCAAAATCACATCGCGATAAATGTTGGTTACTGGAACTTCTGCCGTTGGAATTAAATAAAAATTGTCAATTCCTACGTGATACATTTGTCCCTCTTTATCAGGCAATTGACCCGTTCCAAAGCCCGAAGCTTCGTTTACAACTATCGGAGGCATCACTTCAAAATATCCGGCAGCTTCGGCTTCATCTAAAAAAAACGAAATTAAAGCTCTTTGCAATTTTGCACCTTTTCCCTTATAAACCGGAAATCCTGCGCCGGTCAATTTATTACCCAATTCAAAATCAATTAAATCGTATTTTTCGGCTATGTCCCAGTGTGGTAATTTACCTTCTTTTGCAAATTTTCGTTCGTTTCCTTTGCGAATTATCAAATTATCGGCAGCCGAATGACCGCGCGGAACACTCGAATGAGGAATGTTTGGAATTTGAACAATTAGATTGTGTAATTCGTCGTTGGTATCCGATAAAACTTTTGAAAGTTCTTTGCTTTTTTCTTTGTAATCGGTCGTTAATTGCTTGGCTTTATTGGCTTCTTCGGTTTTTCCGGCTTTAAATAAATCGCCTATTTCTTTTGCCAAACGATTGGCTTCTGCCGAAATATCGTCAAGCTCTTTTTGCACTAAGCGGCGTTTGTCGTCCGTTTCAATTATATTTTTTGCAATTTCTTGAGCATCAAAGTTTTTCACTTTCAATGCTTCTACCATCGCTTCAGTATTTTCACGAATATATTGAATTGTTAGCATATTTTTTTATATTTAAGTTTCAAAACAGTTATGCAAAAATAATTTGCAAAAATAATTTACAAAAATAAAAAAACTCTTAAAATTCCGCGCATCAAGCAACAGAAAATTAAGAGTTTTTTCTTAAAAAATTTGTGAGCAGCGGTGAACTACTCATTTGTGTTTTTTTAAGTCAAAGCTATTAAAATCGTTAATTTGCTGCTTCAGTAGGAATAACTGAAACATACGAACGATTCAATCTTTTTTTCTTAAAAATCACCGTTCCATCAACCAATGCATAAAGCGTATGGTCTCTGCCTATTCCTACATTTACATCGGGATAGTGAACCGTACCGCGTTGTCTTACCAAGATATTTCCGGCTTTAACAACTTGACCTCCATACAATTTTATGCCCAATCGCTTACTATGCGACTCTCTACCGTTCTTGGAACTACCGACTCCTTTTTTATGTGCCATTTTTTTTAAATTTTAATGCTTTTAATTTTTATTTTCTAAAAGCTCATTTGATACTAAATTTTACCCGAAAATTTTTAAAATTTTCTTAAAAAAGTTTGTTTTTTAAAAAGCAATGTTTTCGATTAAAATCTGAGAAAACTGCTGACGGTGTCCGTTGCTTTTTTGGTAACCTTTTCTTCTTTTTTTCTTAAAAACGATTACTTTTTCGCCTTTTACAAGCTGTTGCAACACTTTGGCGGTTACTTTGGCATTGTTTAATACGGGGCTTCCTACTTTTACATCGCTTCCATCATCTACCAAAAGAACTTTTTCAAATTCTACCGACTCGCCTTCTGCTTGTGGTAAATGGTGAACAAACAATTTTTGGTCTTTAGCTACTTTGAATTGCTGACCTGCTATTTCTACAATTGCGTACATATTTTATTTTTATTTTTAATTTATCAGGTGAAATGCTCTTTAATTTTCTATCAAACAATAAAGCATTTGCTTTTTTAAACCTGAATAAAAGCATTTTTTCAGGCTGCAAAAGTAGATTTTTTTTTTATTTTCACAAAGTTTTTATTTCTTTTTTATAAAAAAAAATATAAAAAAACACATTTAATTAAAAATCAATCATTTAACCAAAATATTTTTTTTATAAAAAAAAATAATAAATTTAAAAATGATTTCGTTAAAAAGTGATTTTAAACAAAAAAATACATTAATTTATGAAAAAAAAATTAAATTTTTATCCATTTACTTCTTTTAGTGAGTAGTTCTACTTTACGAAGTTAAAAATATAAATTCGAATAGTAAAAAAATAGTAAA
>DYNA01000097.1 GCA_020721325.1 Paludibacter propionicigenes | reverse complement strand
TACTCATCAGAAATGTGTATTTTTGCCGAAAAAAAAGTAAGAAAATATGTTTAACAATTAGGCAGTTTAACGTAAAATTCTGCTTTTGAGATGCTCAGGGCTGTTATGTGGGGAAACTTGCTGGGTACGGTTCTTGGGGGGGGGGGCGTAAGCTACCCGGTAGCGATATCAAGTAAGTGAATTTAAAAAAAACAAGCACTTGCTCAGGCTTAGCTGGAAGCGAAACCGTAAAATAAGTTTAAAAACATACTTAAAGGCAGAATCTTGAATTTTCATTTTACTGTAAAAATAGTTTCTTTTTTTTATTACAAAAAAGAATAAACTATTTTAAATCTGAATTTTATATAAATATTGAAATAATTTATATGAAAAATTTTTCCATATAAAATTTCAAAATCTGAAACACTTTTTTGAGCCTTGAGAAGCATTTTAGAAAATTTTTTTTTTGCGGGTACTTAAATTTTGTAATATTTTTGCATCAATTTGCAATAGCAAATGATTACAAAATTAAAACCAAATACATCATACAAATGAATAATTCAATTTTTAAATTCGATAGCCCCAAAAACGAACCCGTTTTACAATACGCAAAGGGCAGTATTGAACGCGAGCAAATTATGTACGATTTGACGCGAATGAGCAACCAAGACATTGAAATTCCTTTAATCATTGGTGGTAAAGAAGTTAGAACCGGAAAATTAGGCAAAGTAGTAATGCCGCACAATCATTCTAAAGTTTTGGCTACATACCATCAAGTTACCGAAAAGGAAATTCAATTGGCTATAAATGAAGCTCTTAAAGCCAAAAGAATGTGGGAAAATCTCTCGTGGATTGAACGCTCGTCTATTATGATGAAGGCGGCTGAGTTGATTTCAAAAAAATACCGCAATTTACTTTTAAGTGCTACCATGCTCGGACAAAGTAAAAATGTTTTCCAAGCCGAAATTGATGCCGCCTGTGAAGTGATTGACTTTCTACGTTTCAATGTTCATTTTGCTTCCAATATTTACAACGAACAGCCCAATTCCGATTTCGGACAGCTTAACAGAGTGGAATACCGTCCTTTAGAAGGATTTGTTTTTACAGTTACTCCTTTTAATTTTACGGCTATTGCTTCTAATTTGAACATGTCGGTAGCTTTAATGGGCAATACAACTGTTTGGAAACCAGCCACAACTTCATTGCTCTCGAATTATTATCTGATGAAAATATTTGAAGAAGCGGGTCTTCCGGCAGGTGTAATTAATTTTATTCCCGGCTCAGGCTCCCTTATCGGGAAAAATGTAATGAAACACAAAGACTTAGCCGGATTCCATTTCACCGGTTCAAATGCTACTTTCAATTCACTCTGGCGCGGTGTTACCGAAAATTTATCTACTTATACTTCTTATCCCAAAATGGTGGGCGAAACCGGTGGTAAAGATTTTATTTTTGTTCACCATTCGGCTAATCCCATAGAAGTTGCTACTGCCATCGTTCGCGGAGCTTTTGAATACCAAGGACAAAAATGCAGCGCTGCTTCACGCGCTTACATTCCACAATCGTTGTGGAAAGAAATAAAAGACCATGTTTTGACCCAAGTTGAACAAATAAAAGTAGGCGGAGTAGAAAATTTTGAAAACTTTATGAACGCCGTTATCGACGAAAGTGCTTTTGATAACATTATGAGATACATCGAGCTGGCTAAAAATGCCGACGATTGCGAAATCGTTTTTGGTGGAACAGGCGATAAATCAGTAGGTTACTTTATTCAGCCAACCATTCTTTTAACAACCAATCCGAATTTCTTAACCATGCGGGAAGAAATCTTTGGACCGGTAATGACTATTTTTGTTTATGATGATGCAGATTATGAATTGGCGTTGAATTTATGCAATGAAACTTCACCTTACGGTTTAACGGGTTCTATTTTTGCAACCGACCGCTATGCTGTTTTAAAAGCGTTCAATACATTGCGCTATGCTGCCGGAAATTTTTACATCAACGACAAGCCTTCCGGTGCAGTAGTAGGTATGCAGCCTTTCGGAGGTGCGCGCGGTTCGGGTACAAACGATAAAGCAGGAGGAAGCTTGAATTTATTGCGTTGGGTTAGTCCGCGTACTATTAAAGAAACGTATGTTCCAGCCAGCAATTTTAAATATCCATTTATGGAATAAAATTGGTTCGTTATAACTGTTTGGGTAACACAAAATGGATTAACATTTGGAAAATCTATTTTGTGTTACCCATACTGTTTTTATAAAGAACCTTTTTTTTGTGTTTTTCTTCGCCTTTGCGTGAAAATAAAAAAATTTTTGCGTCTTTGCGCCTTTGCGTGAAAATAAAAAAAACTTTGCGCCTTTGCGCCTTTGCGTGAAAATAAAAAAATCTTTGCGTCTTTGCGTGAAAATAAAAAAAAACTTTGCGCCTTTGCGTGCGATTTTATTTTCTATATTTTGAAAAGCAGGTTGGTATTATCCAAAAAAATGGAACAAAATAGCAATGATTCCCACTGCAAAACAATAAATAGCAAAATAAATCAATTTTTGTTTTTTAACAAGCTCTATCATTAATTTGCAAGCCAATAAACCCGCAACAAAAGCCATTAAAAATCCGGCAATTAAAACACCCGTTGAGGTATGAGCCTTAGCCAAGTCGCCTTTGAGCAAATCGAGCAAATTAGCTCCCAAAATGGGAATCAAAACCATTAGAAACGAAAATCGGGCTACTTCCTCTTTGCTATTGCCCAAAATTAGACCCGTAGCAATGGTAGAGCCAGAGCGCGAAATACCCGGAATTACAGCCACGGCTTGCGCCAAACCAATTATAAATGCGTCTTTGAATTGAATAGGGCGCAAATTACTTTTTGAAAAATAAGTAAAACTTAGCAAAGCTCCCGTTACCAAAAGCATAGAACCCACTAAAAAAATATTTCCGTTAAAAAGTCCTTCTACTTGGTCTTTAAAAAATACGCCTACCAAACCAACCGGCAACATAGAAACTCCAATCATAGCCACATAGCGCGTTTCAGCATTCCACTCAAACTGAAATAAACCTTTGATGAGTTGCAAAATCTCTTTCCAAAAAACCACCATGGTACTTAAAACCGTAGCTCCATGCACCAACACTGTAAAAGCAAGACTTTCAGAGGCTTTAACATTTAATATAGCTTTGCCAATTTCCAAATGTCCACTGCTGCTAACGGGCAAAAACTCAGTCAGACCTTGTATTAATCCTAAGATAAGGGCTTCTAAATAAGTCATTTCGTTTGTATTTATTTTGAAATTAAAATTTTTTTTTATTAAAAGGGAAAGTTTTGAATAAAATAGATATTTGTAAACTGCTAAAAAATAGCTTTTGCCAAACCAAAGTTTACTTTAAAAAAAATGGGATTTTAGAAAAAATAGACTACTGCAAAAATAAAATTTCAGGAGTTTGTATAAAAAAAAGTGGGTAAGCTACTTACATCGCACCGCTACAACCATTTGCCCTTGCTGCGATCAAGCCCTGGGGGAGTTCAACGGGAGCTGGTCGTGTAAGACTTACCCGCCACAAAAGTAAAATCTTTTTTTATTTTTGCAAAAAAAAAATTGATTTTTTTTTTTTTTTTTTACCTTTGTATTTCTAAAATAAATTCATTATAAATGCTATAACATTGTAAAATAGCATTTTAAGGTTTTATTTTAGGATTTAAAAAATTTACCGAACCTACTTTTATTATTTATTTTGTTCTTTATTTTACTATTTTTTAACTTTTAAAACAAAAAAATTATGGAAAACAATGGTAATTCTTTGTTAAAAACCTCTTTAACTTGGGGTGTTATTTTGGGTTTGGCAGTAATTATTTATTCTTTGCTGCTTTTCTTTACCGGACTTTGGCTTAATATGGGGCTTGGTTTATTAACTTTTGTCATTTTCATAGTTGGTTTAGTTTGGGTGGTAAAAACTCATCGTGCCAATTTGGGTGGAGCTATCACATTTGGGCAAGCTTTTTCGGTGGCTTTTCTAACCATTATTTTTTCTTCTATTTTAACTACTCTTTACAATTATTTGTTCTACACCGTTATCAATCCCGATGCAATCTCTCAAGTGATTGAAAAATCAATGGAAATGATGGAAAATTTCAATATACCCGAAGAGGCTATGGATGCGGCTGTTGAAAAAATAAAAGAAGACACTACGGTGGCTAAAATGGTTAGACAAGGTGTGATTGGTTCTGTTATCGGCGGTGCCATTATTAGTTTGATTATTGCTGCCATTATGAAGAAAAAACCGGAAGGTACTCAGTTTTAATTACTGGGTTCTAACTCACAGTCATCGTATCAATTGTTTACAAAACATGCAAAAATGAATTATCAATAAACTGTTTGTTTACAAATTGATACCATGACTTACCTGCTATGCCTAAGTTTTTGTAAAAAAGTTTAATTACAGAAATTCAATGTCGCCGTAGCTTTCGTTAATTTGAAATCCCATAATCATAATATCGTCTATTTGGTCGCGGTCGCCTTTCCAATTGTTAAAATACTCAATAATAATTTGTTTTTGCTTTTCCATGGTTTGAAAACTAACACCCAAGAGAAGCTCTTTGAAATTTTTTATCAAAAATTTTCGCCCCTGCATACCACCCAATTGGTCATAATAACCATCAGAAAACAAATAAATCAAATCATTTGTTTCTAAATCAATTAAATGATTAGTAAAAGGTCTTTCGCTCAGATGTATGGCTATGGGCATGCGGTCGCCTTTGTATTGATGCAAAACATTTTTGCCTTCATCGGGGTTAAATCGAATTAAAAATACCGGATTATAAGCACCTGCAAATTGCATCTTTTTTTGCTCAAGGTCTATAATGCAAAGGGCTATGTCCATGCCATCGCTCACGGTATCTTTTCTTTTGTCTTGGTGAAGCGAAATTTTAATGCGGTTGCGCAAAATATTTAATATATCGCTTGCCTTAATTTCATCTTGGTTTTTAAAATTATAAACAATCTCATTCAAATAAGCTATACCGAGCATACTCATAAAAGCACCCGGAACACCGTGTCCGGTGCAATCGGCTACGGCTATAAAAACTTTATTAAAGACTTGTTTTATCCAATAAAAATCGCCACTCACTATGTCGCGCGGAATGTTGATAATAAAATTTTTAGGCAAATAATTCGTTAGAAATTGCTCTTCCGGCAAAACCGCTTTTTGAATGACTTGTGCATAGCGAATGCTTGCGAGTATTTCGTTGTGGCTTTGTTGTATTTGTTTGTTTTTTAAAATTAAATCTTTGTTTAATTTATGAATTTTCAAATGCGACTGAACACGCGAAATGAGTTCTTCGGGAATGAATGGTTTGTTGATATAATCTACTGCGCCCAGTTTAAAGCCTTGAACAATGTAGCGGGCATCGCCTACGGCTGTTAAAAAAATAATGGGAATATCTTTAATTACTTCCATCTGTTTTAAACGGGTGCAAACTTCAAAGCCGTCCATTTGAGGCATCATTATATCGAGCAGAATCAAATCGGGTAAATATTTTTCTGCCGTTTTTAATGCCGCTTCGCCACTTTGAACCAAGATTACATTAATATTTTGAGGTATTAAAGTATTGGCGGCAACATTTAAGTTGTCTATTATATCATCTACTATTAAAACCGTTTGTTTTTCCATTGTCATTTCATTGCTTGTTCTATTGTTAAATTGTTAAATTGTTTTTTTTATTATAAAAAAATATTAATTCATAATTCATAATTCATAATTCATAATTCATAATTCATTTAAAGCATATCCGAATCGGCAAAGCTAAAAAAATTATTTTCGCCTACAATGATGTGGTCAAACACTTTAATATCGAAAAGACTCAGAGCATTTTTAATTTTCAGAGTTACGCTTTTGTCTTCTTGGCTTGGCAGTAAACTTCCCGAAGGGTGATTGTGTGCCAAAATAACAGCCAAAGCATTGTTTTCGAGTGCTTTTTTGGCAATTAAGCGCACATCAATTATTGTTGAATTAAGACCGCCTTGCGCCATTTTGTGGTGCGAAATAACTCTTGCCGAATTGTTTAGAAGAAGAATCCAAAACTCTTCGTGAGGTAGATTTGTAAGGAAATGACTCAAATACATATACGCTTTATAGGCACTTGTAATTTCGGGCTTTTGAAAAGTTTCAGCTATAATCTGTCGTTTACCAAGTTCCAATGCGGCTATAATGCTAAGGGCTTTGGCTTCTCCAATACCGCTAAATAATTGTAAATCACTTAAAGTGAGCTTGCTAAGCTCGTTTAAATTGTTGTTAGTTGAGTACAAAATTCTTTGAGAAAGAGCTACTGCACTTTCCTTTTTATTGCCCGAACCTATTAAAATGGCTATCAGTTCGGCATTGCTTAAAGATTCTGAACCTTTGCTAAGAAGCTTTTCACGCGGTCTATCGTCTAAAGCCCAATTTTTTATACTCAGTTTATCCAATTCTTTTCTTTATAATTGTTTTACAAAAATAATAAAAAAAATCAATAAAAAAAACATTTAAACAGATATATTCGGCTTTTGTGAATAATCAAAGGCAATTATTTTTACAGTATTTTGATTTACAATATTTTAATTAAAAATGTGTTTCTAATGTTCTTTGTTTCTTTGGTTTTTTTATGAACGTTTTTAAAATATACTAAAAATGGGATAAATTTTAATTTTTTATATTACGTAACTCTAACTTTTCCAAAGTTTTAGAACTTTGGAAAAGTTAAATAATAAATAGTTTGCAGTATAAAAACTTTAAATCCGAAAGTCTATTTTTTTTTAACAAATCAATAGTTATCGTATCAATTGTTAGCAAAAGGAGTAAAAATTAATTATCAATAATTTGTTTATCAGCAAATTGATACGATAACATTCCGATTTTGGTTTTTTTTTACAAAAAATATTCCAATCATTGAACCAAGTTATTTTCCAATTTTACTTTTTTCGTCGCTCAAAGCGGCAAAAGCCAAAATAATTCCCAAAACAATGCCCAAAAGAGCAGCAATTAAAATTCGCACATCGGGTGGCAATAAAAAAGTAATGGAATGTACCGGAATCCAAAAAAACGGAATGGTTTTCATAAAAACAAAGTTCCATTGCACTTTCCAGTCTAAATTTTTTAGTATTTCAACAAATTTAATAGGAGTGTAAATGGAAGAAAGTTTGCCTTGGTGCATTTCAATGTGAGTATCGGTTATTTTATGAAAAACCATAAATACCGGTGCAAAAAACAAATTGAGCAATGCACTTATAGAAAATGAAACAAAAAACCGTTTCAAAGTAGGCTCTTGACGCATCGACTCCACGGCACCCGACAAACCGGCATTTTCCAGAAAGAAAGGCACACCTTGCGAAAAAATAGCAAAAGCTGCATAAATGCTTATGCCCAGCACACCCCAGACCAACGCACGCGGTACAAGACCAAAACCTTGTCGGTAATAATTTCCGGTTTTAATGCGCAAACCAACCAGTTCGCCAAAAGTAGCTAATACCGCAAATTTTATAAAACTCATGATTATTCCGTGTTCGGAATTAAACAGTTTATAAAATTCTAAAACACTACTAAAAAAATAAAATGGTGAAAAAAACACCAAAACGCCTAAAAGTACTTTTAAATCTTTAATTTTCATTTAATTTTGTTGGGTTTTATAATTGTAATTTTCTTTTGCTGTTAAAAAAAAAACATGCAAAAATAATTTAAATATTTTTCAAAAAATAGAAAAAAATGTTAAGTTATTTTTTTATTCAGAAAAGCTTTTGTAAATTCGTACTGAACCTAAAATCGGTAGGTCATCGTATCAAACAGTTAATAAACAAATTGTTAATTATTAAACAGACCGTATTTTGCAACCATTTGATACAATGATTCTTTGTAGGATAACGATTGACTTGCGGATTTTAGACTAAATAGAATTTTTGAAAAAAATGAAAATAAAAATAAAAAAAAATGTTTTCATGCAACCCTTACATTTTTATATTGTCTTTTAAAAACAAATTAGCTTGAGCGAAAATTATTCAGAAATACACAAAAGCCTTATTGAAGACAGCAAAAAAGGCAAACGCAAGGCGCAAACAAAGCTTTATAACCTTTATGCGCGTTCGATGTTTAACATTTGTGTACGAATGAGTAGCAGTATGGAAGAGGCAGAAGATTTGCTGCAAGATGCGTTTTCGGAAGCCTTTCACAAGCTCGATACCTTTCAATACGAGTCGTCCTTTGGCGCATGGCTAAAGCGAATAGTTATTAATAAGTGTATCAATGCTTTGAAAGCAAAAAAAGCCGATTTGACTTTTACCGAACAAATATCCGATATAGGTCAATTGGAAGATGCAACCGAAATAGAGGATTTTAATAACTTAAAAGTCAAACAGATAGTAGAAGCTATGAAAAAGCTTCCCGATGGTTACAAAGCTATTTTTACGCTTTACCTTATTGAAGGTTATACGCATAACGAAATAGCCGATTTTTTAAACATCTCTGTTTCGACTTCAAAAACGCAATATTTGCGTGCAAAAAAGAAGCTAATTGAAATTCTTGGTGAGAACAAACGCCAGAATTGACTTTTAAGGGCAAAGTATTTCATTATTAAATGATTAGTTTGTCTAAAAAGTTTAAAACACACTTATTGTAGTTCAGTAGGCAGTGAATTTGTTCAGAGAATCGGAAAGGGTTTTTGTGTTCTTTAATTTTATAGTTAAGGGTAAAGAGAAAAAAATTTTAAAAGACCAAAATTCCTTTCTGATTCTTTTTTTTTAATATAAAAATTATAAACTAAAATATTTTTATTTAAAACTTACAGTTATAAACCAATAAATTCAATAAAATCAAATGAATTAAAAAAATAGAATTTCGATAATGAAATAACGAACAATTATTTTGATTGCAATGGATAAATTAGAAGAGTTTATACTACGAAACAAAGAAGAATTTGATGTTTTTATGCCTTCACCCGATTTGGAAAAAGGTATAAAATTCAGAAAATCGCACAATTTAGTAGTTTTGAGTAAGTTTACGCGAAACGCTGCTGCTGTATTGCTTATTTTTGGCGCTTCATACTTGTTTCATGCTAAGTTTCCGCTGTCATCTTTTTTCAATTCCGATGAAAGCATCGAACGCGCATATCCCGAATTGTATAAAGCCAAGCAGTTTTATACCAAGCAGGTAGATTATAAAATGCAACAAGTTTCAAAGCATTTGGATACTTATCCTGAATTGGAAACCGAACTGAACTACGAATTTTCTGAATTGGACAGCATTTATAAAAGTTTGCAAAATGACTTGAAGGAAGACATTGCAAATGAAGAAGTTGTAAATGCCATGATAGAAAATTATAAATTGAAAGTGCAGATTTTAGAAGATATTTTGTATCGTTTGCAAAATATAGAAAATAAAAATCAAAGCAAAGACAATTCGTATGAATTGTAAATACTTTCTTACACTTAAACGTCCGATTTTTTTTTATAATAAGAAAAAAATTTATATCGGATACTTTCAAAACAAAATTCGAAATTGCGAATAAAAATGAATAAATATTTTCTCTTAGTTTTAATGGTGCATTGGCTTTTGAATCAAGCCAATGCACAACTTTTTTCCGATTCGAGCAATATCATAAAAAACTACAAAATTACTCCTTTTACCCAAGTAGAAATTAACAATAAATACGGAAACATTGAAATTATTAAAAGCAATGTAGATTCGGTAAAATTTATCATTAAAGTAAAAATAAGCACCAATGATTCGCTCAACTTGGAAACTTTTTTAGAAAATATCGATTTTGCAATTACTCAAAGCTCAAAAAACATTGGTATTTCAACTATTTTTAAACCACATAAAACCGGATTTTTACCAAGTATTATTGATTTTCAAAAACTGCCTGTGGGCGAAAACAAAATAGAAGTAAATTATCAAGTATTTGTACCGGAACATATTGAACTGAAAATAACCAATAAATTCGGAAATATTTTAATCAACGAACACAAAGCCAAATTAGATGTAGAACTTTCCAACGGCGACCTTTTTTGCGATAAATTGCATAGCCAAAGCATTATAAATCTGCAATTTGGCGATGGTAAAATTAATCAATTTGAAAATGGCAGTTTTACACTGCGTTATGTTTATAATTTAGAACTTGGCACGGGCAACTATGCCGATATTGACAGCAAATCGTCAAAAATTCAGATAAATAAATTAAATGTTTTAAAATTAGAATCGAAAAGAGATAAAATTTCGCTTGTATCGGTCGATAATTGCTATTCAAATCTGTATTTTTCAAACATGAAAATAGATAATTTACTGAAAATATTGAGCAATAGCAGTAAAAATTCCGAAATAGTGATTTCAAACATTGCAAAAGACATTCAAAACTTTCAAATTCAATCGTCAAAAGACTTTTGCCAAATTAAATTTAAGAAAAATACTTTTTTTAATTTCGATATTATCAACGAAGAAGCCGAACTACAATTTCCTGAAAAGAAATTCATTTTTACCCAACAAAAAGACTCTTTAAATGAAAAAAGAACCCTGCACAAAGGTTTTTTAAACCAAAAAACAGGAAAAACACTCTATTTTAATTTGCTTCAAACCGATTTAACTTTTATTGTAGAATAAATTTTCCCACTGTTTTTATTGATTTTTTTATTGCTATTTCATTGCTTTTCGGAGGTTTATTATTCTTTTTTAACATCTTACCAAAAAAAAAATTCTAACTATTAAAAAAGAAATAAAGTTTTTATTATTTTTGCAACATCAACTTATCTTCTATCATTTATATTTTTTTATTCTTTAAAATTAAAATAAATATATTTTTGTATAGAAAAAATAAAATACAAACAACCATAATAATTAATGTAAAATGAGAAAAATTATTTTTGTTTTAGCTGTTTTTAGTTTTTTTGCATCATGTACAAGTCGTTCTGAATACGAAAAATTAGAAGCTCAAAGAGATAGTTTATTGGCACTTACCGAAAATAAAGACGGTACAATAAACGATTTATTCGAATCTTTTAATTCGATTGAAGAAAATTTAGAATTAATCAAAGAAAAAGAAAACATTATTCGTGTAAATTCTTCGGGCGAAACGGGTGTGGAAGAAAACATGAAAGACCGTATCAATGAAGACATTAACGCCATTTACGAATTGATGCTCAAAAACAAAAAAGAGCTTGAAACCGTAAAATCAAAAATGCGAAATTCGGGCATTAAAGTTAAAGAACTCGACCGCATGGTGCAAACTTTAACTCAACAAATGGAGTCGAAAAACAATGAAATTGTTCGTTTGACCGAAAAATTGAAAGAAATGGACATTGTGGTAGGCGAATTGAAATCGGAAGTTACTGATTTGTCGGAAAATGTTGATTCGCTTTCGGTTGAAAATAAAATTAAAGAAAACATTATTGAAGAAAAAACTACGGCTTTGAACACGGCTTATTATGCTGTTGGTACAAAAGACGAACTTATTAAACATCAAATTCTTACTAAAGAAGGTTTATTGGGAAATAAAACAAAACTTTTGAGTGATTTCAATAAAAGTTATTTTACAACCATCGATATTACAAAAGTTACTAAAATTCCGATTATGGCTTCTAAAGTAACCGTTTTAACTACGCACCCAAGCTCTTCGTACCAATTAAAAGGTACTGAAAAAGTTGAAGAATTAATTATTCTTGATGCCGAAAAATTTTGGAGTGTTTCAAAATATTTAGTAATACAAACTCGATAGTTTGATTTTTTTTTGGCGAAAGCCCCTTTTTATACAGAAACAAATTACTTTGCCAAAGTTTTTTTTACTTTGGCAAAGTTTTAATTACAAAGCAATTACATCAAAAATAGAAACTCAAATTAAACTCATTTGAATTATAAAAAAATATTTTTCCTTAACGAAGACCTATTCGATACGAGAACTTAATTAGAAAAACGTTTCGTGCTTTTTCATTGAATAAATAATCCATGTCTTGTTGCAAATCAAATTGCCCTTCTTCAATGTAGTGGCTTCGCGATTGCGACCAAACCAAGTAAACCGTAGAACCTGCTGAATATTCCCATTTTAAAACCATGTTGGATAAAAATTCTTTAAAATTAAAATCGGGATTGTAAATGGTATAATCGCTGGAATTGTCTAAATTTTCGTCAATCAAATATTCGTTGTTTTCTTGGTCAAAGGAAATTTGACTGGTTGGATAGGTGTAAAATCTGTCGTTGTAATCTGGACTTTTGTTGTTTGTAATGTATTTAAAATCAGAAAATTCGCCGGCAGCAATAAAAGGTTGTCCCCAATACTGAATGGACAAATCGGGTGTGATGTTGTAATTAATTCGCAGCGAAAGCGAAGCTATTTTTTGCTGTAAACTACTAAAAATGTATCGGTCGGTATTGTTGTAAGATACCTCATCTACATATTGCAATTCCTTTTCTTTCCAATTGTATTCGGGTGTAAGAGAAAGGCTTAAAGTAGAAAACGGACGATACGTTAAAGAAATATTCAAGTATTTAGAAGTGTTGTAGTTTTCTTCAAACGATTTATTCATACTCACATTTGAAGAGATGTAAAACTTTTTTTGTTCATTTGTACCTATCCAAGCCCAAAAGTTTTTATTTCCGGGCAAAATCATCGAGTTTCCACCGCGCAGCATACCATTGGAAATGCTATTTCCGTTTAAATTTGTTCCAAAACTCAAATTCCAGAAATTTTTAAATTGACTATGAACATTCACATTTCCACCACTATACGTTTTTGTGCCACCAAAATCCCAACCGAGCCACTGATTAAAATTTATACTTAAACTTCTAAAAATAGAAAACGGTTTGTAGAAGCGATAGCCCATCCAAAAAACTTCCATAATGTCATCGACCGATTGCAAATAACCAATGTCATTGACTTCGAGCGAAGGCGATTTCATTGCACCGGCAAGCATAAATTTGAGTTTGCCCCCCATTTTTCCTACCTGAATGTTGCCTCCGGCACCATTTAGAGAAGTTAAATTTTCATTTACATCTAAATATTCGGCATCGGGGCGTTGAAAATAACGCGCCGGAGAATTTTGCAATTCCGTAATGGCTTCCGTAGAGCCGTTTACATCTGACCAGTAAGCTGTTAGTTTAAAATTGTACTCTTTATTTTTAAAATATTGAGTAAAATCAAAACCTCCGGTATAAGCCGAAGTGGGAACAAAATTCAAATTTTCGGTATCAATATCTCTATTTACCGAAGTTAAAACCGTTCCTACTATGGTGTTTCCTTTGTTAAAATCGCGCTGAACTCGGGCTACCAAGTAATTTGTAAGCGGTTCAACGGTTTCGGTGCGCTCTGAGTTTTCGTTCCAGATTTTTGCTTTTTCTTGAGCGGTAACACTTTCCAAAATTCCAATAGACCAGCCGTTTGGAGTTTTACCCGTAATTTTGGCAGCACCTAAAATGGAAGTGAATTGTGGCATTTTTAAATATTCATTGTCTTCTATTTCAGGCGAATAGTGCGGTCGGCGACCAATTCTACGCGAATAAAATAAACTTTCGGCAGCTAAATCGCCATCGCCAAACATCAACGGATAGCTCAAGATATTTCTGCCTTCAATAAAAAACGGACGTTGCTCGTTGAAAAAACTTTCGTAAGCCGATAAATTGACTTCCGAAGGGTCAGCTTCTACTTGCCCAAAATCGGGATTGATAGAAAAATCGAGGGTAAAATTGTTTGAAAGTCCTATTTTACCGTCAATTCCGGCATTCAAATCGGTATCAAAACCATCGGCATAAGGATTTCCTTCTTCTTTTTCAAAAGTTTCCATTGAAGCCGTTGTGTAAGGAGTTATGTCAAAAGGTTTTTGCGGGCTTATTTTCAAGCCGTTGAGCGTTCCGAAATGACTTACCCAGCCCGAAGCATTGCGCGAAATGGGCTGCCAGAGCAACATTTCGCCTTTTCTAAAAATCGAACGACCGATTTGAAAACCCCAAACTTGCTCTTGAGCTTTGCCAAAGCGCAATTGAGTAAAGGGAATTTTAAATTCGGCAACCCAACCCTCTGCATTAACAGAAGTTTTGACCCACCAAATGGCGTCCCAAGTGAGGTCTTCTTGTTCTCCGTCGTTCGAGGCTATAAAATCATTTTTTACACCCGAAGCCGAAACGATAAAACTAAAAGCCGTTCGTTTATCTCCATAACTATCTATCTGAAAACCAACAAAATCGCCATCAATGTTATCCCTTCGGGTCATTCGTTTTACAATGCTGTCGGGGTGTGCGTCAAAAGCTTTAACGGCTACATACAAAAAATTATTGTCGTAAAGCACTGCAAACGAAGTCGATTGAAAAGCATTCTTGCCTTCTTCGGGTTCGTGTTGTATAAAATCACCTTGCCAATGAGCATTTTCCCAATCCGCATCATCAAGTAAACCGTCTATTCGTGGCATTTCGCCACTTATAGCTTGTGCAGAATAAGACTTCTTTGAATGTTCTTGCGCAAAACTATTGATTCCTAAAAGTAGGAAAATAAAAATGAATAATGAATTTTTAAATTGCATAACGGTTTTTTTACGATTTAATTTTGGTTGGTTTAGTAAAAAGGTAGGTTTTTGGTTTCTATAAGAACGATTTTTTTTGCTTTTTAATGCAAATTTTTTTTTAAAATCTGTATTTTTATGATTATTTAACACTAAATTTGTTGTAATTTAATAATCACGAAGTTAGATAAATTAAACCTTTTCATAAAAAAAATATTTACCACACAAAGACACAAAGAAGCTGGTTTGTTTATTTTGCACGAAAAATGAATTTAATTTTTCCCGCTTGTTTTATAAATTTTAAAATAAACAAACAAAAATCCTAAAAAATCATAACAATCCTAAAAAATCAGCGTTCCATTACAAAATACAAAAAAAAATTCGTGCATTCGTGGTCAAAAAAAATCTTTGCGTCTTTGCGTCTTTGCGTGAAAATAAAAAATTCGTGAATTAGTGGTCAAAAAAAATCCGTGAAAATCAGTCCAATCCATGTAATCTGTGTTCCCATTAAAAAAAGCACCAACGGTACGACTATACATTAGCCCAGTCCTTAAAGGCTGGGACAAAAAACGCCCACACGACACAAAAGCGGCAACGCCGCGAAATAAAAATAGTGATAAGATGACTTTAAGTCATCTTATCACTAAAACCGTGCTATTTTTTTCATTAACCGTTAATCGTTAAAACATGAACCATTAGAAAAAAGCACCAACGGTACGACTATACATTAGCCCAGTCCTTAAAGGCTGGGACAAAAAACGCCCACACGACACAAAAGCGGCAACGCCGCGAAATAAAAATAGTGATAAGATGACTTCGAGTCATCTTATCACTAAAACCGTGCTATTTTTTTCATTAACCGTTAATCGTTAAAACATTAACCATTAGAAAAAAGCACCAACGGTGCGACTATACATTAGCCCAGCCTGCAAGGGCTGGGACAAAAAACTCCTGCACAATACAAAAGCGGCAACGCCGCGAAATAAAAATAGTGATATAAAGTACTCCCATTTCCTTGACCAAAAAAACTGTTTTCTTAGTTGAATTTC
>DYNA01000009.1 GCA_020721325.1 Paludibacter propionicigenes | reverse complement strand
CTGTCAAGTGCTTATAAAATTCTTTATAATTCATTTTGATATTTTATTATTTTTTTTCCACAAATATAAAACTTCCAATTCAAAATTCCAAATTGAATTAGTTAAATAGCTTGAAATATTTCTTTTTTTTATTCTATATTAATTTGTATTTTTGTTATAAATTAATTTTGCAATAAAATAATCGTATCATAATGAAATTGAAATAATTGAATTAGTTAAATTTCAATCCTTAATCGAACCAGCTTGGACTTGCCCCGAATTTTTCGGGGCTTTTTTCATTTTTTGGGTAAGCCGATTATTGTTTATGGATTTAAGTTTGCCACTCAAGGCATTTTGCGTGCCGTTTTACAAACAGGCGCAGCAACCGAAGCCCATGGCGTTCTTTTCGCCAAAGCCCGCGTAATAGCCCATGCGTTGCAAGGCTACGGGCGCAGTGAGCGCGAAGGTAAACTCAAAAGCTTTGATTTGCGTTTCGGCGGGCGTGCCTACCTTCAAGGTAATGAGTTTCGATTTCACATCTTTTTCTATTTGCAAATTCGATACAAAATCCGTTGGCAAATTGGGAAGTTCCGGTTTGTATTTTTGGTAAGCTATGTATTTGTTTTTCAGGTTGTTGATGAGGAGTTCCTCGTAGCGAGAATCCGTAGGAGCAAGGTAGAGCGCGTGAGGTTTGTTGGCAGGTTGAAAGCTCACATTCACGGGCGAAAGCGTCTTGTAACGCATGGTTTGCTCAAATTTAGGTTCCGGCAGTTTTTCGATGCCCGAAACCGTAAAATCCAATTGTGTTTTTTTGTCGCCAATGCTGAGCCGTTGGTTGCTAAAAATGCCCTGAATAAAAGGCTCAATGGCTTCGAGCGGATAAAAACTGATTTCAAAACTAATTTCGCGACTGCGCACATGAATGCGGTCATTTTCGATTTTAAAATCGGGAAAATAAAATTTTGAAAAAGTGAACAATTTGAATTGTTTATAACTGTCTAAATAACCTTTTTGGTGCAAAAAAGCCGAAAATTCGGTATTTCCATGCTCAAAAATGCGGTAAATAGCCGCCGAAAGTTCATACGTATAATTAATGGGCAACAGGGCGGTTTGTTGAGCATTATTTACTGTCAATTTTATTCTAAATCTCACTGTATAAAGGTATTAATTGTTTATTTTTAGTAAAAATTCCTTTGGAAAAATACATTTTTATTTTGTAAAAACCAAATAAAAAACTAAAAAATATGTTTTTTTTAAGCACAATTTTAAATACGCTTTAAAAACACTTTATACGCACTTTATTCGCGCCTTATACGCACTTTATTCGCGCCACGCGTTTTTTAGGGCAAAAATGTTAAAAAAAATTGAACGATGGTTAAAAACAAAAAAATGAACAAAAATTAAAAATGGTGTAAATTTTGTTTAATTTGGAAAATTAAAAATTACTGCGTTTTTTTTCTTTTCAAAAAAAACACAATAAATTTAAAAAAAATAAATCGATATTTTTAGAAAAAAAAATTACTGTTTTTTAAAATTCCTTATTTTATCGGCAAAAATGGCAGCTTCATTTTCTTTTCCGTAAGGAATCGGAATCCGAGCCACGTACTCGGCTTCTACATTGCGTTGAGGTACCGAATATTCTATCACTAACAGTGTAATATTTTCATATTCAACGATTTCAACATTTTTCAAACGCGCTCTGAGTTTTCCCCAAATGTGCAATTCGCCATTGATTAGTACCGAGTTTTCAGAAAGCCTCACCTCTCCCACTCTGCTGATGTTTCGTTTGTAACTATTTTTAGCAGAGAGAGTTGCAACTACTGCAATCACTGCTATAAGTGCCAGCATTACAATCAAAACAATGTAGCCGCTTTCGGGGTCGAGCAAAGTAAACAAAATACCAAAAAACAAAGCAAAACCCGATATCAACCAAAACAAAAATCGCTTTTGCGCTTTGTCTTCGGCAAAATTCAATTCGCTGTATATTTTCCACTGTTCGGGAGTGAACTGCCAATGAGCCAATAAGTTATCGCCTGCTAACAGTCGGTCTTCTTCGCGGGCATAATTTTTATAAACAAAATAAATAATGATGCCCGTTGCCAAAACCATTCCACCCAAAACGGCTATCGCAAAACCACCGTTCATGCCATCTAAACCTAAATTCATAGGCAAAAAAATCATTAAAAGCCCTATAAAAGCCCAAATTAATGAACTTTTGGCTGTTTTGTGTTTTTTACTTATTGCTTGTATTTTCATAAAAAAAATAAAATTTTTGTTCCGAAATATTTTTATTAAATTTGCCTTTTATTTTTAAAAAAAAATCATGGAAAATAATTTTTCAATAGAAAATCAAAGAGCGCAATTAGAAGAATTAGCAAAAGCCAAAATGCCTTTCGGCAAATACAAAGACCGTTTTTTGTACGAATTGCCCGAAGCTTATTTAGTTTGGTTTTCGCAAAAAGGGTTTCCAAACGGAAAATTGGGCGAACAACTCAAACAAATGCTCGAAATTAAAGCCAACGGGCTTGAACATTTGGTACGAAAAATTGCTCAAATATAAACAAAAAAATCCATTTTTACTTTTTTTTCAAACAATTTTTTTTTTGAAGTGTAAAAAAGTTTAGAAAAAAGAGCTTTTATTTTATTTTTTTTAACCGAAAACTTAATTTTTTTCGGTTCGGAATAAAACACTTTTTATTTTTCACAAAAAATAGTTCCAAAATTTTTGTAAAAAAAGAAAATACCTTAAAATAAAAAGTTTGTTGCAATTTTACAAAAAAAATAATATTTTTGTTTTGTTACTATTATTGAAAAAAGTAAAAAATTGCCTTAAATTATTTTAAAAACCCGTTTATGAAAAAAAATATAATTTTGAAAAGAGTCATTTCTTTTACACTCTTTATATTGCTGTTTATCAATGGCTTAGCTCAGTCGCGCATGATAGTAAGCCCGAACAGCCGTTTTTTTGCTTTAGAGGAATTTAATGGAAAAAAAGATGAAAATGGTATAAAAGTTTATGAATTTGAATATAAAATATATCATTTTCAATCTAAAAAAATATTACATTCATTCTTTATCCATTCCAAAAGCAAAGAGCAACCCAATAAAGTTCAATTTAGCCCTGACGGTAAATTGTTTAGTGTCAAACAATTACATTCAGAAAAAAAATTAAATTTAAGCGAAGGCTTAGAAAAAGTAGAAACGATGCACCACGTTTTAAAAATTTGGGACGTTCGCACCGGCAATGTTATTACCGAAGATGTTGGTTACGATGATTTAGAATTGGTCTTTTTTAACCAATCTCACTACTATTTATTAATTTCTAAAGACGAAATGAAATCGTTTGATACCCAAAAAGGAAGTAAAATTTTAGATTTTAAATACGCAAAAGGAACAAAAATTAGCAAAGCTTTTGTAAGCGAAGACGACAAATACATAGTGGTTATCAACACTTTAGGACAAGCTATGATTTGGAGCGCAAGCAATCCGCGCGTGCTTAAACGCATTTCGGGCAACGATATAAAATTTAGCTACAACGCTAAATTGCTGATTGCTTATAGGGTTTCCGGTCCAAATGTTTACACAACAGTTTATAAATTACCCGATTTTGAGCGTGTAAAAAGCACAAATGCCGGAAAAGTTTTGCGAGATTTAGCCAAAAAAGAACGCGATAAAATCAAAGCAGACAACCCGGACATTAAAAACATTATTTTACCTTCTTATCGAATCGATGGAACAAAATCAAGTTTTGGTCCTTACGGAAAATATATGGTAGCTTATGCCGAAAGACTTTTTAAAGAACCCGAAATGCTTGAAAAGAAACTTATTTTCATTGAAAATTCAACCGGAAAAGCTGTTTATGAAATTGCCGAAACGAATAATGAATTATCTCTTTTTCCTTATACATGGGCTGGTAATTCTATTTTTTTATTGCAATCGGATAGTTTTAACATCGATGTTTTAAATCTAAAAGCAGAACAATTTGTTCAAGATTTGGAATTAGACATAGAATACAAGCCCAATGAAAAAGCCATTCCTCTCGATAAACAATTGAAATACAGAAAAGTAAGTGCTAACAAGCGGTTTGTAATTGTTCCCGACCTCAATTCTAAATCCAATTTTTATGTACAATGCACTTTCTCCGATTCGGCTAAAACTCTCATTAAAAACTTGCAATTTATTGATTTTAGCCCCAATAGCCGAATGATGTTTTTAAAAAATAATGCCAATGAACTTATTGTCGTTAGCACTTCCGACTTAGAACGTTTCGGAGGTAAAACACTCGATTACAATACTTTAAAAGCTATGCCAGACTCTCTCAAAACTTCCGAAAATTATATTTTTCATGAATTTTTGCCCGGACTTACCGAAAAAGAAGAGCTTATAGAAGAAGACATCGAAATGCCAAGTGATTTTAATTACGATAGAGTTGGTAACATTCGAGAAATCAGCTCTTTTGACCAAACTGATCAATTGTTTTTAAACTTTAAAGCTTTAGAATTGTACCACGAAAAAGTGGGCATTCAGTTTCATTTTACCGATTATTTTGGAAATTTTGTTCAAGGGGTTGGTAATGAATTATTTAAAAAGAATTGGTGCAACTTAATTATTGAAAGTCCAGACGGTAAAATTAAGCAAATTGATGATTTTGAGGTGATTGAATATTCAGCAGCCGATACGATGAAAACGGCAATAGCGGTTGTTTTAGACCACAGCGGCTCGATAGGTGCAGACAGAGCTAAAAAAATGCAAGATGCTACTTTGCAGTTAATCAAAGCTTTGCGAAAAGAAGATGCTTTAGCAATTGTAAAATTTGACCACAATGTGGGCATAGAAAGCGAGCTTTCAAACGATAAAGATTTTTTAACTAAACAGCTAACAATGAATGGAATAGGACGCTTCGGAGGCACTTCTTCCCTACTCGATGCCATCAATTCCGGAATTTCACTTGTAAACAATGCCACGGAGTATCCCAAAAAAGCGGTCATTGTAATTACCGATGGTTTTGAAAATAGCTCCTATATTTCTAAAAATGAGCTAATTACACGTGCCATTCAAAGCAATGTCAGTTTAAATGTTGTTCATTTGGGGCATCAAAAAAACTTCGATTTTTTGAGTGGAATAGCTTATCACACTGAAGGGCAAATACTTACTGTTTTCAATCGACAAGATTATAAATGGATATTTACCGATTTATATAAACGACTAAAAAATTATTATACAATTCGTTTTAGCACTTCATTACAAGGTACTTACAAAGTTTTTGCCGAAGTGTGCTTAAATAAAATAAATACTCAAAAATTAGCAATCGAATTTGAATATAAACCGGTAGATTTAGATAATGTTTCTTTGTATTTTGATGCAAAAGACGCTTTTTTAGGCGAAAGTCGAAAAATAGACAAAACAATTGCTTCTGAGGCAAAATATACTTTCAAACCCATTTCAGATTTTTCTAAAATCAAAATTTTAAATCCAAAAGGAGAAATTATATCACTTTCGGGCGACACAACTACGGTTATAAGCCCTTTAGCGGAGGAATTTTACAGTTTAAACCTGCCCGAAATCAAATTTAATAAAAATGAAGTGAATATTTTGGACGGAACTGACGAAGGGATAGACGAAATAGCTAATTTTATGAAAAAAAATAGGTCTGTAACACTCGAAATAGCCAGTCATACCGACGATTCGGGCGATTTAAAACGTAATTTGGACTTAACCGAGCGCAGAGCAATTGTAGTTAAGAAAAAATTAATAGCTTTAGGTGTTGATGATTTTCGCATTAAAATTAATGCTTTTGGCAGTTCAAAACCTTTAGTACCCGAAAATTCTGAAGAAAATAGAAATACAAACCGTAGAATTGAATTTAAAATATTAAATTTTTAATTTTCAGATATTTTTAATCATTTTTTTTTTGTAAAAAAATATTATTTTAATAGAAAACAGTTATATTTCCTGATTTCTCAAAAAAACTATCATCGGGAGCAATAATTTTGACAACATAAATATAAGTGCCTTCACGCGCCAGTTCGCCATTGATGCGACCGTCCCAAGCTTTATTGAGGTCGGTCGTTTCAAAAACTACATTGCCCCAGCGACTGAGTATTTGTAAACTGTAACTTTTTGCATAGGAAACAATGGGTTTAAAAACACTGTTTACTTCTATGTAACTTAATGGATTAAAAGCATTTGGAACATAAACTTTGGGTTCGAGAGCTATGCACGATAAATTGGATTTGCTCACTCCTTGAACGCCATGAGGATTATTAATATCTTCTTGTGCTTCAACGTAGTAGCAAATGTTTCCAGACAAATTTCCGGTTGCTATCAAATCATTTAACAAATCGCCCGCTTTATCTATAGCAAAAGTATCGGTTGTTGTAAATAATTCTTCCGGTGTATTTGTTGCTATTTGTCTAAATATCTTATAGTTACGAAAACCACCTTTGTATTCCTTATATCTTGTCCAATTCAAAATAACTTTGCCAAATTCGGTATCCGAAAGCTCTTGATTTAGAACAATATTCGATGTAATATTGGTTTCTTTTACAATCCAATTGCAATCGTTCAAAGCAAGTATTTTGTAAAAATATTGTTTTTGAATATCTATACTATCTTGATATTCAAAAGGATAAGAATTTAATTGAAATTTTGCAATGGTATCGAAATTTGATAAAAAAGTTTGCGTGCGTAACAAATAAAAACGTTCAATTTCAGAATTTTCAGTAATCGAAAAAGTCAGCTTTACTTTTTTTGACTCCAATATTTCCGATTGGTCGGCATTCATAACTTGCGGTGGCATAGGCTGTTGCGTATAACCTATGCTGTAATTAGAAGTTACCGAACTTATTCCGTTTTTGTGTTTAGCCCGCAATTTATAATTGTAGAAACGATTGGTTTGCAAAGCCGAATGAATAAAGTTTTTTGAACTACCTGAAAGAGTTGCTAACAATTGATAATCAGATACATATTCATTATATAAAAAAATTTCATACTGCGCTATGCTATCACCCCAACCTACATAATGTTCCCAGTTTAGAATATTTTCATTACTGCAATGTTCGTAAGTTATATCTTTGATCCACAATGTTTTATGCTCTTCGCTCAAGTTGCTGTAATCGTAATTGACTCCGTCAAAATGGTAAGCCTCAACAACATAAGACTCTTGGCGCAAATGCGAAGACGTTGCTGTATAATTGGTGGAAGTGTCTAAAAACCAAGTAGTATTGGGGTCGTTAATGGTTGCAATATTTACGAAACTGCCATCAATAACTCCAGAAACACCATAAACACGCCTTTTGATTCGATAACCATTAATTTCGCTTTTTTTTGTATAAGACCAGAAAAGTTTGACTTTCAAATCGTTAAGTACTGTAATAGAATCAATTTTTGGAACTTCTAAATCTTGTGCAAACAAAAATTTTGCACAAAAAACGAAAATAAAAAAAGTAATAAGATATTTCATAAATAAAACTTAAAAAAATATTTAGTAAAAAAACAAAGTTTTATACAAAAAAATATAATTTTGTAAAAGATTTTCAAAGATAAATTTAAAAAATGAAATTTAAAATTTAAAAAATCAAAATAATGTATTCTAACTCAAATTTATTGCCAAAAAATGAATAATCCGTTTTTAAAAAATATAAAATATCTGGGTTTGTATCTTTTTTTCTGGCTTGCCATCGGTTTTTTTCACGCCTTTTGGTTGAAAACGGAGTTTGAAATTAAATTAGAAATTGCAATCATTGAGAGCTTGATTTTCAATGGTTTGTATGCTATTTTCGGTTTTTTTACCGGATCTTCTATCCTATTTTTAAACTCTGAAAATATTCCTTTTTTCAAAAAAATCTTTAATTTTTTGGCTTTGGGAATTGTACTTACTTATTTTTGGCTCGAATTAAGTACTTTTCTTTTGAATAAAATTTTTTCCGAATTTTCTCAATACTTGTTCTTTTTGCAAGAAACAAGTGTAATTCACTTTATTTCAGGTATTTTCTATTTTTCAATCATTGTTTTTATTTACTATATTATTGATTATTCGCAAAAGTTAAATGAAAAACAAGAAAATGAAATCAAATGGCAAGCTTTAATACAAGAAGCTGAATATAAGGCTCTTAAATCGCAAATCAATCCCCATTTTTTATTTAACAGCCTCAATTCCATTAGTTATTTAACACTTACCGAGCCTGATAAAGCCCATAAAATGATTATACAACTATCTGATTATCTGCGATATTCTATTAGTAATTGGCAGAGTACAAAAGTTAAATTATCAGAAGAGATTGAAAATATTCGAAGGTATTTGGAAATTGAAAAAATTCGTTTTGGCTCACGACTAAATTATTCTACCGAAATAAGTCAAAATTTAGATAATTTTCTGATACCCAACATGATACTTCAGCCATTATTCGAGAATGCTGTCAAATACGGTGTGCATGAAAGTTTAGAACCTATTTTTATCAATACAAGCTTTTGGCTTGAAAATGAATATCTTATGATTAAAATTACGAATAATTACGATGCCGAATCATATACCACCAAAAAAGGGGAAGGCGTTGGATTAGAGAATATTAAAAAAAGGCTTAAACTCATTTATGGAATTGATAATTTACTTGGCATTGAAAAAAAACAAGGTATTTTTATCGTAAATTTAACAATTCCACCAACTATAAAACAGTAAAAAATATAAAATTTTATACTTATGCTTAAAATAAAAACTATTATTATTGAAGATGAAGAGTTAGCTCGTAATCTAATTAAGAAATTTTTAACGCATTTTGCTCAAATTGAGCTAATTGGAGAGTGCAATAACGGTTTTGAAGGTGTAAAATTGATAAATGAACTCAAACCCGATTTAATTTTTTTAGATGTACAAATGCCTAAGCTTACGGGCTTTGAAATGCTCGAACTTATTGATTTTATGCCACATATAATTTTTACTACCGCTTACAATCAATTTGCAATTAAAGCCTTTGATTTCAATACAATTTATTATTTACTAAAGCCATTTTCGTTTGATAAGTTTGAAGATGCTGTAAATAAGGCTATTACGATAATAGAAAAAAAGCAATTTCAAACTTCAAATGTTACCAATTTATTAAAAGAGGTGCAAAAACAAAGTGAAAAATTGGATAGAATAGTTGTAAAGGCTGGGAATAAAGTTAAAATTATACCAACTACCGAAATTTATTCGATTGAAGCGGCTGATGATTACGTAATTATAAAAACGGAAAAAGAAGAACACATTAAACAAGCTACCTTACAGTTCTTTGAAAGCAATTTGAATAATCAAGAATTTATTCGTGTGCATAGGTCTAATATAGTGAAAATTAATAAGATAGCTGAAATTCATAAGTTTGAAAAAGAAAGTTACATGCTCACTTTAACCAATGGAAAACAAGTTAAAGCCAGCAAAAGTTATTATGCAAATATTAAAGATGCTTTTCAATTTTAATTTTTATTAACTTATTGAAATTTAGTTGTTTAATATGTTTTTCTATTCGTTTAAATCATTTTTAATTTCTTTTTCACCGATAAAAAATGCCGTTTTACCGATTTACTATTTTTTATCGAATAATACTTCTGTAAATTTGTTGAAAAATAACTGACAGTTTTACATATTAAAATTTAAAAAAATGGAAGAGTACAAAAGAAACAGAAAAAGTATTTCGATAGGAATCATTCTGATAATATTAGGTGTTGTTTTTATGTTGAAAAATTTTGAAATAATTCCGTATTATTTTACTGAAAAATTTTTTAACTGGAAAACCCTTTTAATGACAATTGGTGTTGTATTTTTAATCAACGACCATAGAAAACTAACCGGAGCTATATTAATAAGTATTGGTGGATTTTTTTTAATTCCCGATTTTTTTCATTTTCCTTTTAATTTTCATCAAATTTTTTGGCCCGCGATTTTTATAATAATTGGAATTTATATTGTGTTTGTTCGCAGGGGACATCAAAATTTTTTTAGAGAAAAGACTGATTATCAAGATGATGATTATTTAGATGGAACGGCTATTTTTTCGGGCAGTAAAAAAAAAATAACAAGTTTAGATTTTAAAGGTGGAAACATAACAACCATTTTCGGTGGCTACGACATTGACTTAACAAATGCCGAACTATCTGAAGGTCTGAATGTTTTAGATGTTGTAATCTTGTTTGGCGGATTAAAACTCATGGTGCCTGTAGATTGGAAAATTGATGTTAAAGCTACTCTCATTGCCGGTGGAATCCACGACAAACGTTTTAGCCAAAGTATAGAAGTTTTACCCGGTAAAGTACTTGTTATTGAAGGAGTTATAATGTTTGGCGGTTGTGAAATTATTGGAACTTTTAATCGTTTTAACCGTTAGTATTTAATTAAAATGCAAAATTTAAAAAAGCACTAAAAATTGAAGTTTTTTAGTGCTTTTTTTGTTAATTACTTAATTTACATTGAATTAAATCCACTTTCCTTGTACTCTCAACACTTGTTCTACAACATCGCGCACACAACCCGCGCCGCCTTTGTAAATAGAAATGTATTTTGAAATATTTTTAATTTCAGGCACAGCATCAGCCGGACAAGTTGGCATTCCAACCACTTTCATTACTTCCAAATCGGGAATATCATCACCCATGTAAAGGATTTCGTGCAGTTTTATGTTTGTTTTAGCTAAAAAGTCATTCAAATCGTTCATTTTGTTGTGCGAATCCATGTAAATGTATTCAAAACCCAGATTTTTGAATCGTTTTCGCATCGAATCGATGTTTCCACCCGAAATAATGGCAATCGGATAGCCTTTTTGCAAGGCATAATGCAAAATATATCCATCTTTAGTATTTATCGATTGCATAAATTCGCCACTTGGGTGCAAATATATTATCGGACTTGCCAATACGCCATCAATATCAAACACAAAGGCTTTGATTTGAGTTAAATATTCTTTAAAATTTCCTGTCATTTTATTACAAAATTATTTTTTATAAGTTTGAATACTTTTAGTTAAAATTTTATAAATATCAGAGCTATTTTTATCATGTTCTAATAGTTTGATATGCTCTTGAATTACTTTTTCGTCATTGCGCATCGCCGGACCAGTTTGCACACTTGCAGGTGAAAGCAAAAAAGCTTTATGAAAAGTTTCTTGAATAAGCGGTTTTATAATTTCAAATGGAATGGATTGTTTTTCAAGTATTTCATTGGCAATTACCCATAAATGATTTACAAAATTACATGCAAATACGCCTGCTAAATGAATTTGTTTTCTTTGATTTGAATCTATAAAAAATACCGAATTAGATATTTTTTTTGCTAAATATGTTAAATAATCCAAATTTTCTAAATTATTAGCATCCAAACAAATAGGAATATTTTCAAATTCAACTTTTTTCATCTTTGAAAAAGTTTGTAATGGATAAAAAACACCATAGTTTTCAAAACGTTTTGTGAAAATTTCCATTGAAATACTTCCCGAAGTATGAACAATAAATTTTGGTTTAAAACAAAGATTTTCAATAACTTGTAAAATAGAATCGTCAGTTACCGATACAAAATATAAATCTGCATTTTCATAAATCTGAGATAAATCATCTGTGTAAGAAGCATTTAGAGCTTGTGCCAAAACTTTTGCATTTGCAATGTTTCTGCTAAAAATTTGTATTATTTCAAATCCTCTGCTATAAAATTCTATAGCTAAATGCGTAGCTAAATTTCCAGCACCTATAAAACTAATTTTCATTCTCATAAAATTCTTTCTAACAATAGTTTGCTATTAGCTTGTTTAATTCATTTATAATCAACGAAATACACAAAAAGCACAGTTTTTCATTTGTTGAATTTGAGTTTATTTGTGAATTTGTGGCAAAAAAATAACGGACAATTGTTTTAAAAAAAATAACCTTCAAAATCATAAAATTCTGAAAGTTATTCATAAAAAAACATAAAATAATATCAGCAAATAGTACTATTTTTTTAATTTCACTTGCATTTCAACTATCTCTTCCAACGTTTTTTCAAGCGATATTTGAATATTCCAATTCGGATAATCTTTTTTAAACTTCGACAAATCAGAGATATAGCAAATGTGGTCTCCAATTCTGTTTTCGTTTGACAAAGTAAAAGGCAATTTATACCCGAAATTTTTATTTAAAGTTTCAATTATTTCAAGTATAGAGGTGCTATTTCCGCGACCGCCTCCCATGTTGTAAACCGCACCAGCACTGGGTTTTTTAATAAATTCTTCAAAAGCTCTAATCACATCTTCGCTGTGAATATTATCGCGTACTTGTTTGCCTTTATAGCCAAAAATTGTGTAAGGTATCTGATTTACAGACGCTTTCACTATGTACGATAAAAATCCATGCAATTCTACTCCGCTATGACTCGGACCTGTTAAGCAACCGCCTCTAAATGAAACAGTTGGCATATTAAAATAGCGTCCATATTCTTGCGTTATAATATCGGCAGCTGCTTTTGAAGCACCAAAAAGGCTGTGTTTGGTCTGGTCAATGCGCATCGTTTCATCTATGCCGTTGTAAAAATTCTCATCTGCATACTCCCAACGTGTAGGCAGTTCCTTGAGTTTCAGTTCATTAGGAGCATCTCCATATACTTTATTGGTACTCATGTAGATAAACGGGGAATCGAAAGAAAATTGTCGGCTGGCTTCCAATAAATTCATTGTACCTACCGCATTGGTATCAAAATCGTCAAACGGCATTTTTGCTGCCAAATCGTGCGAAGGCTGAGCGGCGCAATGAATTGTAACATCGGGCTTTTCATGTTTGTACAATTCCAAAATAGCTTTTCTATCGCGAATATCGAGGTCTAAATGAGTAAAATCAATTTTCAGAGCTTGTAAACTTTTTAAATTCCAAGAAGTATCTCCTTTTTCTCCAAAAAAGTATTTCCGTAAATTATTATCAACACCTATTATTTTATGCCCTTGTTTGCCAAAATAACGAACTGCTTCTGAACCTATTAGCCCACTGCTTCCGGTTACTATTATTTTCATATTTTCAATAAAAATTAATTTTTTTTTATAAAAAAAGAATATTTAATTATTTAAAAATGTTGTTTTTTTTTGTAAAATTTTTATAAAAATATAACTTATTAAACCAAGCAAAGCTATGAAAGTCCAATGATTTAAAAAGTTTATAGGTTTATGTTCTGAGTATTGAGAAACTATATTTAAAAGAAACATGACAATTGTTAAAAGAAAAAAACCGGTTTTTTCTTGTCGTAAAGCTTTTTTTAAATTAAAAGGCAATTCGTTTTTTTTCCATTTTTTAAAACAAGGAATAAATGCGGGAGTTTTTAATGCCCAATTGGTATATTTTTCACCAAATTTCTTTCTTAAAAATTGCTCTTCTGCAAACATTATTCTTTCATAATAAACCCAGTATAAAAAAATGTAAGTCATTAGAAACCAAAAATTTTGCGTAAGTAAAGTTACACCTATCCACATTAAAAAATTACCAACATAAAGTGGATGACGAACAATAGAATAAATACCTGTAGTATTCACTGTATCAGCTACTTGTCCCTCTGTTGTATTACGTCCAGATGTGTTTGGCGCAGCTCTACCCACAGTATAAGCACGCAAAAACAAACCCAGTAATGAAACACTAAAAGCCAATAAATCATAGATTTGGTCTTGAAAAGGGGTTAAGAAAATTAAATTTTCGGTGCGAGTAAAATACAGAACTACTGCACCAATAATAAAAAATAAAATTGGTAAATGCCCTCTATATACGAATAAAAAATTTCCTTGTTTTTCTAATTCTTCTTGTAATGCCATGAAATAATGTTGTTAATATGAATAATTTCTTGAATTTTTAAAAATTTGAAATGGCTTTTCTTAAAACGACTAATTTGAATAGCAAACTCTCTAAATACTTTAAATTGAGCATATTAGCTCCATCTGATTTGGCTTCTGCCGGATTGGGGTGTGTTTCGACAAAAATACCGTCTGCACCCACCGCAATACCTGCTTTGGCAATGGTTTCAATCATTTCGGGGCGACCACCGGTAACTCCTGTACTCTGATTGGGTTGCTGCAAACTATGCGTTATATCGAGTATTACCGGAAAACCAAACTGTTGCATTTCCGGTATAGCTCTAAAATCGACTATTAAATCGTGGTAACCAAACATGGTGCCTCTATCGGTTAAAAATACCTGATTATTTCCTGCATCAACTACTTTTTGTGCAGCGTGTTGCATCGAGGCGCCACTCAAAAATTGTCCTTTTTTTATGTTTACAAATTTTCCGGTTTTTGCAGCAGCAATAAGCAAATCGGTTTGGCGACATAAAAAAGCCGGTATTTGCAAAACATCTACATACTCAGCAGCCATAGAGGCTTCTTCGGCTGAATGTATATCTGTAACTATTGGAATATTAAATGTTTGCCTTACTTTAGCTAAAATTTTTAATGCTTTTTCATCGCCTATTCCTGAAAAAGAATCTAAGCGAGAGCGGTTGGCTTTTTTATAAGATGCTTTAAAAATATATGGAATTTTAAGTTTTTCGGTAATTTGTACAACTTTTTCGGCTATATACATTACATTTTCTTCCGATTCTACCACACACGGACCGGCTAAAAGAAAAAAATTACCAAATTCAGTATTTCGTATCAGAGGTATTTTTTTTACCATGTTTTATTTTTTTTGAGGAACTTTATTTTTTTTTAATGAACAAAAAAATATCGTCTTTTATACTTTTAAAGAAAACTTTCCGAAAGCTGGATAGTTTCGGAAAGTTTTGAAAATAAAATGGTTACAATAAATAAAAAAATATTTATCTGTTCATTACAGTATTAAAAAAGGTTAGGAACTTAAATATTCCAATGCTTCTTCCATTGTTTTAAAAGCAATGGAAGGATTTCCTCCGGCAAATAAATTCATGCCTTTAAACATGATAATGCGCGAAGGTGAATCGATGCCCAGCATGGCACGCTTGCTGCTGGCAAGGCGTGGACGAACTTTCTTGGCTACATTTTTCATATACAAAAATAATTCAGGTTCAAATTTTGTTCCTATTAGATTGGTAAGGGTATTAAATGTTTCGTATTTTGCATTAAATACCTCATTTACAAAAGAATCTAACACCTTACGCACGTTTGACGGATTGCTACAATTTGATAAATCTTGAAATAAGATATGATGCCCGTTTTTTTCAATCCACTTAATTCTTTCATCTATTTCCATGCCAATTTTTATTTTTATTTGTGTAAAAAAAATACCAAGAAATTTATTTTTTAGTTCGTTTTATTCTTGTAATTCTTTTTTGAGAATAGAAATTTTTATTTCCAATTTGTCTTCCGATAAATCTACTTTTACGGTATCTCCCTCATTTATAGAAGCTTCAATTATTACTTCTGCCATACCGTCTTCCAAATATTTTTGAATAGCACGTTTTAATGGACGCGCTCCAAATTTGGAATCAAAACCCTTTTCGGCTATAAAATCTTTGGCAGATTCTGTTATCTCAAATTTGTATCCAATTTCTAAAACTCGTTTGTACAAATGCTCTAATTCTATGTCAATAATCTTGTGCATGTGTTCTCTTTCGAGCGAATTGAATAAAATGACATCGTCTATTCTATTCAAAAATTCCGGTGCAAATGCACGTTTTAAAGCTTTTTGAATTACCAGTTTATTTTCTTTGTCCACATCTTTTGTTGATGAAAAACCTACTCCGGTTCCAAATTCTTGAATTTGGCGTGTGCCGATGTTAGATGTCATAATTACTATGGTATTTCTAAAATCGATTCGTCTGCCTAAACTATCGGTAAGTTGCCCTTCATCAAGCACTTGCAAAAGTAAATGAAATACATCGGGGTGAGCCTTTTCTATCTCATCGAGTAGCACTACAGAATACGGTTTGCGGCGGACTTTTTCGGTCAATTGACCACCTTCTTCGTAGCCAATGTAACCCGGAGGCGCGCCTACCAAGCGCGAAACAGAAAATTTTTCCATGTATTCGCTCATATCTACTCGAATAAGCGAATCTACCCCGTCGAAAAAATGTTTCGATAAAATTTTTGCCAATTGTGTTTTACCAACTCCCGTAGGACCCAAAAAAATAAACGTACCAATCGGTTTGTTCGGGTCTTTTAATCCAGCGCGATTTCGTTGAATAGATTTTACCACTTTTTTTATGGCTTCATCTTGACCAATTATTTGATTTCCAATTAAATCGTTCATCTGTTTTAAGCGTGCGCCTTCTGCAAGAGCTATTTTTTGAATGGGAATTCCAGTCATCATTGCCACTACTTTTTCAACGTCGGCTTCCGTAACTTCTACTTTATTTTTAACAATATTTTCTTCCCATTTCTTTTTTTCTAATTCCAACTTTTGTATCAATTTTTGCTCTAAATCGCGTAAATTGGCTGCCTCTTCAAATTGTTGCGATTTTACCGCATTAATTTTATTTTGAAGTACTTCTTCAATTTCTTTTTCCATTTTTTCTATCCTTTCGGGAACATTGATATTGAAAATATGGATACGCGAACCTACTTCATCAAGGGCATCGATTGCTTTATCGGGCAAATGTCGGTCGCTAATGTAACGGTCTGTTAATTTGGCACATGCAGATATAGCCTCTTTTGAATACCAAACATTGTGATAATTTTCATAGCGTTCCTTGATATTGTGCAATATTTCTATGGTTTCATCAACCGTGGTTGGATCGACCATAATTTTTTGAAAACGGCGTTCCAAAGCTCCATCTTTTTCAATATATTGGCGATATTCGTCGAGTGTAGTCGCACCAATGCACTGAATTTCGCCACGAGCCAATGCCGGCTTGAGCATATTAGCGGCATCGAGCGAACCACTTGCGCCGCCCGCTCCCACCATGGTATGAATTTCGTCTATAAAAAGAATGACATCTTTATTTTTACTCAATTCGTTCAAAAGCGACTTTATTCTCTCTTCAAATTGACCGCGATATTTTGTACCGGCTACCATCGAAGCTAAATCTAAAGTAATCAGGCGTTTATTGAACAAAACACGCGATACTTTTTTATTTACGATGCGAAGTGCCAAACCTTCGGCTATTGCCGATTTTCCAACTCCGGGTTCGCCAATTAAAATGGGGTTGTTTTTTTTGCGTCGACTCAAAATTTGAACCAAACGCTCAATTTCAACATCGCGACCTACAATCGGGTCGAGCGTTTTGTTTTCGGCTGCAGCCGTGAGGTCTATGCCAAAATTATCGAGAAAAGGGGTAGATGAATTGGTTTTGGAATAATTTGGTTTTTGAGGTTCATCAAATCCTTCATCGTCGTCGTCATCTTCATCGCGGCGTTGGATGGAATCGATTACATCGGTTTTTCCAAATTCTTTAATATCTTGATATGTAATATTATAGCGGCGAAGCGTTTCTGTAACTACACTGTTTTCGTCGCGCAAAATAGCCAGCAACAAATGAATAGAACCTGCAATTTTACTGTTTTCATCGCGGGCTTCGAGGTTTACCAATTTTAAAACTCTTTCGGCTGATGCCAAAATTGGAAAATTATCGATTTTTAAAGTTGAATTGGTTCCGATTTGGTTCAAAACTTTGGATTCTATATCGGTTCTAATTCTCTTTAAATCAGCACCTAACGATTCTAAAACCTCAATAGCCGAACCATCACCGGCACGCAACAAGCCTAAAAACAAATGCTCTGTTCCAATAAATTCATTTTCAAGCCTTATGGCTTCTTCTTTGCTATAGGATAAAATATCTTTGACTCTTTGCGAAAATCTTGCGTCCATTTTTATTTATTTGAAATTATTTTCAATTTACTGTCTGTTAAATTACTTTATTTCAGTAGTTTATACTAAAACTCATTTCTTTTATTTTTTTACCAAATTATGAATTTTTTCATTAAAACAAAATTTTTCGTTTTAAAAAAAAAAGAATTATTAATTTTCAAAAATATATTTTTTTTAAATTTTGTGCAAAAAAAAATAATTCAATTTCTGATTCTTTTTTTATAAAACCCGTTTTTTAACAAAACATCACTTGAGTAAAAAAAATATAATAATCTGAATATTAATAATATATGCTATTTAAAATTGGTTTCATTTTTTTAAATTATTACAAAAAATAAAATAGAAAAATCGAAAACAATCCTTTTTTTTCGCAATTTGGCTGTAAAATTTATATTCAAAATTTATTTCTTTATGTTTTTATATCCAATCTTTTTTGAAACTTATGTTTTTTAAACGAATGTGAGAGTTTAGATAAGTTATTTATTTGTGCATTTTAAAAAAATAAAAAGGTATAATTTGGAAAATAAGTACGATTATGGAAAAGTTTATTTTTTTCAGATAATAAATTTTTTTGAATTCATTTTTTTTAAGAACTTTGTAGAAATATTTTTTTTTAAAAGTTTTCTGCTATTTTTTTGTTTTAATTCTAATATTTTGTTAATCAATATAATCGTGAATTAAAAAAGTAAAAGAATGGGAAAAAATTGTGTTTTGGGAAAAATGTTTTAATTTTTTTAATTTTCGGAGCATAAAGTTTTTTTTATAGAACAAAACATTAAAAAATTAGAAGATTTTTTTAATAAAAAAACCTGCAAATTTTGCAGGCTTTTTTATTCATTCCGAGCGTTCCTTCATGTTATGAAAAACATTGGTTACGTCATCATCTTCTTCAAATTTATCAAGCATTTTTTCAACTTTTTCCATTTGTTCTTCGGTTAATTCTTTGGTATCCTGAGGAATACGTTCAAATTCGGAGCTTAAAATTTCAAATCCATTTTCTTCCAAATACCGTTGAATAGCACCAAAAGCTGAAAAATGTCCATAAATCATAAATGAATTGTCTTCGGCAAAAATTTCTTCTACTCCAAGGTCAATGAGTTCAAGTTCAAGTTCCTCAAGGTCAATGCCTTCCTTTTGCTTTACGCTAAAATTGCATTTATGTTCAAACATAAATTCTACCGACCCCGAAGTGCCTAATGAACCGCCGGCTTTGGTAAAATAACTGCGAACATTAGCTACCGTTCGAGTGGAATTATCGGTTGCGGTTTCTACTATTACAGCTACACCAAACGGCGCATATCCCTCATATACAATCTCTTTGTAATCTTTTTGTTCTTTGCCCGAAGCTTTTTTTATAGCTCGTTCTACATTTTCTTTGGGCATATTAGCCGTTTTGGCGTTTTGAATTAAAATTCTTAAACGTGAGTTGCTTTGTGGGTCGGAACCTGAAGCTTTTACAGCTATTGCTATTTCTCTTCCTATCTTTGTAAACGTTTTTGACATGGCGCCCCAACGTTTAAATTTTCTGGCTTTTCTAAATTCAAATGCTCTTCCCATTTTATGTTATTTTAATATCACTTTTGTTGAAAGTTTTTATTTTCAAATTTTTTGCAAAGATAATTAAAAAATTGGTTTTTGGATTTTATTTTTTCCAAAAATAGTACGTTTTTTTATTCGCCAAAGCAATACAAATACCCATCGCGCGAGGCTATGTAAATTCTTTTATTCCAAACAATTGGCGATGCTTCAAAATTACTTCCGGTTTTTGAGGCTTTGAGTTTGAAATGTAAATTTTCATCGTATTCAAACAGGTAAATGCCTGTGCTACTTGCAGCTATGAGTTTATTTCCTACAAAAATAGGAGACGAAATAGATGGATTTATTCGATATTTAAAAACAAATTCAGGCGTGGGTAATTTTTTATCCAAATTGGGTGAATTGACCAATACACCTTGAGCAAGTTTCTCATTATGAATTACATACAACCAACCATCTATACCCATAAAAGCTATTAAAGGTGCAAAATTATTTTCCTTTATGCAATGTTCGTTTGTAGCAACAGTGCCAATAATGCCTCCTTCCCACTCGCCAAATATCTTATTTTCAGTAGGAAAGAACCATTCAATACAGTCTTTTATAGGTTTTTCGGTATTTAATTTTAAAACACCGCCTTGTCCTTTAATAAACTCTTTTTCAAGCGATACCAATAATTTATCGTCGTGCGAAACCACAGCCGAACCATCTAAATCGGCACCAATGTAATAATCCCAATCTAAATGCTTGGTTTTCAAATTATAACCATAAACATGTCCAGAACCGGAAGTCAAAAAAACTCTGTTTTTTAAAAGTGTTGGAGAGCTTTCTGTAACCAAATTTGAACTGTTTTCGACATAATCACGTTTTCGATAAAGCCAAGTTTGACTGTAAATTTGGGGCTGAAAAATGCCTAAAGTGTCTTTTGCAAAATTCGGGTTTGGATTAAAAACGGTAAAAAGTCCGTTTTCTAAGCCAATGTATGCCGTATCATTGATGATGAGTGCCGAACCGTCCACATCGCGGCTGTAACTCAATGTTTTTGAACTGCTCATTTTCCAAATTTCTTTGCCCGAAATGTATGAAATTGCTCGAAAACTTGGAACAACATCATCAAATTCGGGGTCGAGATTCTGTCCGTAGCGACTTCCTTGCAAAATTATGTATCTTTCTTCTATATTTTTGGCTTTTTTATTGACCCAAAGCGTTCCTGTACCCTTCAAAATGTCGTCAAAAGTGTATTTCCACACCACTTTTCCGGTTTCTGTATCAATTTTTCGCAAATTATAGTCGTAAGCACCCTGCAAAAGGTAAATTTTGCCCTTCTCAGATACTAAAAGTGGCTGTCCAGTCCAGCCGGCTCCTTGCCAGACTTTGGGCATATCTTTTACTTTGCTTTGCCCGCTGCCTAAATTTAATTTCCAAATTAAATTTAAGTTTTCGGGTGGATTTTTACCATAAAAGTTTCTCTCAGCATTTCCTCGAAAAGTTTCAATTAATATTTCGATGCTATCTAATTTAAGACGCTCATTGTAAGCATCTTCTATTTGCTGCGCAAAGGGATATTTTTCGATAAATTCCGAATATGAATTTTGTGTATTGAGGCTTTGGGCTTGTTGAAAAGCAAGCTTATTTCTCTCATCTTCAGCTACTTTTATACCAATAAAATTGGAATTTTGAGTTATAAATTGATTGTATTTCTCAATAGAGTTTTCTAATTTAAGATTTTCTAATTTTGTGTATAAAAGTAGGTTTTTTTCGATTTCTGTTTTAAATTTCGTTTCAGGATTTTTTGCCAAAAAATTTTTCAATTCCATTTCACCCTTCGCTATTGAATAGTCAAAAAGTGCTTTTTCTATATTATCAAAATAGCTGTTTATTTTTTTTTCATCACAAATATCACTTATTTCGTGTTTTTCATTTTGCGAAAGCATTAAAAAAGAATTTTTGGCTTTTTTGATGTAATCAAAAGCTAAATGAATGCTATAATTTTTATACTTTGGATGGCTGTAAAGTGATGCCAAACCCATTAACGCTGTTGGATTTTCAGAATTTTCTTCTAAAAAAAAATCAAAAATTTCTTGGGCTTCTTCAAATTTATTCTGTTCCAATTTTACAAACCCGCTTTTTTGCGAAAAGCTTATTAATGAGTTGATTACAAGATAAATGATAAATACTGTTTTTTTCATTTTATTTTTTGTTTTTTTTAAAATTGGGCAAAATTAATCATTTACAGTAAAAAATGAAAAAATAACTGTTTTTTTTTGTATAAAATGATTTGATATTTTTTTGAAAAAATGTTTCGTCTAAATTTGAATGCTATTTAAATCAATTCCAATAACCAAAACATCGTCTATTTGCTTATTTTTGTTTCTCCAACTTAAAAATTCTTTATATAAAAATTCTTTTTGATGACTAAAATCTAATTTGCTTGAATTTTTAAGGATTTCTTGCATTTTAAAACTACCGTATTTTTTATTGGTTTTTCCGCCAAATTGGTCTTTATAACCATCGGTTAAAAGGTAAATGGTAGTATTGGGTTCTATGATAAAATGACGATTTGTAAATTCAATTTCGCTGTCTTTTGTCATATTTCCACCTACAGAAAACAAATCGTTTTCAATGCTTATAAATTCGCTGTCAATAAATAAATAGGTATCTTGATTAGCCGAAGCAAGTTCCATTTCTTGATTTTCAACATCTATTTTGCAAAGCGTAATATCCATTCCATCGGCTTGGTCGTAGTTGTTTTTGTCTTGTTTTAGTGCTTGCGTAACCTTTTTATTGAGTTCATTTAAAATTGATGCCGGAGAAGAAAATTTTTCGCTGCTCACAATATCATCGAGCAAAGTGCTGCCCAAAATAGACATAAATGCACCCGGAACACCATGTCCGGTGCAATCTGCAACGGCTATGTACAGTATTTTTTCAAATTTGTAAAACCAAAAAAAATCGCCGCTTACCACATCGCGAGGCATAAAAAGTACGAAAAAGTTTTCAATAAAATGCCTCATATCTTGTTCCGAGGGCAGAGTAGCTTGTTGTATTTTTTTTGCATATTCTATACTGTCGTTTATTTCACGGCTTTTTTGGTGAAGTGCTGCATTGGTTTCTATTAATTCAAGTTGTTGGTATTCAATACGTTGCTTTGCTTTTTTTAAATCAGTATGTTTTCCATAAAGTTCAATGGTTCGCCTTCGTGCGCGGTTGTAAGCCAATTCAAGTTTTTCTTTTTGACGTTCTATTTCATCGCGTTGCAGTTTTATTTCGTTTTTTAATTTAATATTGTCCATGTGCCTGCCAAACAAATCGATGGTTTTGTTGCGGGCTTTGATGTATTTTTTCTTAAAATTTTCTTCCGAATCTTTATTTTTTTTGTCGTTTTCGGGTCTTTTTTGCTTTTTTTCGGTATCATTATCGTCTAATTTTGGCACATTTTTATCGTTATCCTGATTAAGAATCGGATTGAATTTTTCTGATGATATTGATTTTGAATTGAGCATATTTAGCTTGAGTAAATAGTTTTCCAAAGGTAAATAAAAGCATTGATTTGAACAAAATATTCTTAAAATAAAAAAAGTTTTTCCGGTTTTTGTTTTTTCTTGTAAAAGTTTTTTTATAAAATAGATAGTGTTGTGTTTTAAAAAAAATTCGTTTTTTTTAAATTTTAAAGATTTATTTTTTTTTCTATAATAAAATTTAAACGATATTTTTTTATAATTTTAACACTATCTATTCAATATAATTTAAAAAAAAATATTTTTTACCGAATTAATTGATTCTGTGAACCTGAAAATTTGCGGCTGTATATAAAAAACGCTTAATGCTCTTTTTAGGCGTTTTTTCAAACTCTTCTTGCCGAAGTTCAATGTTTGAAATGCGCATAAAAGCTGGCAGTTCTTTGTTGAGTTTATTTATATCAAGACTTAATTGTTTTATCATTTCCTCTTTGCTAAAGTTTTTAATATCAGGGTTTTCTGGGTCTGGAAAAATCATTGCACAGAGTTTTCCGTCACATTCTACAACCAAAGATTCACCCACTAATTTGAAGTGATTTATCTGAGCTTCAATTTCTTCTGGATAAATATTTTGTCCTGAAGGTACTAAAATCATACTTTTACTTCTGCCTTTAATTTCAATATAACCCTTTTCATCAATTGTGCCTAAGTCGCCTGAATGCAGCCAACCTTCGGAATCGAGTGATTCTTTTGTTGCTATTTCGTTTTTGTAATAGCCCAACATTACATTTTCACCGCGCATACAAATTTCGCCTATTTCGCTGTCGGGAGAGTCTTTTTCAATCTTAACTTCCAGTGTATCAACTACTTTTCCGGTAGTTCCTACCTTGCGGGTGCGCCACCCATCATAAGAAATCAGCGGTCCACATTCTGTCATGCCGTAACCCGTTGAAAATTTAAAGTTTATGCGTTTTAAGAAATGTTCAACTTCCGGATTTAATGCTGCTCCACCAATAACTACTTCTTTGAATTTTCCCCCAAAAGATTCGGTCAAAGAATCATGTATTTTTTTATAAACTTTTTCTTTTAAAAAAGGAATTTTTAATAAAAATTGAATGGATTTTTTTTGTAACTGAGGTTTTATTTTCTTTTTATAAACTTTTTCGATGATAAGCGGAACACTTAAAATTAAGCGTGGTTGCACTTTTGCAAAAGCTTTTAGCAAAACAGGAGGTGCCGGTAATTTTCCTAAAAAAGTAATGTGGCAACCAATCGAAAATGGGTATAAAAACTCAAAAGCGCACCCGTAAGCATGTGCTAAAGGCAAGAAGGACAAGATGTTATCGCCACTTTCCAATGGCATATTTTTTCGCGCATAGCGCACATTGGCTGCCAAGGCATTGTGATGAAGCATTACTCCTTTTGAAAAGCCAGAAGTGCCTGATGTATAGAGTATTTCTAACAATTCGTTGTTGGGAATTTCGACCAATTCAAAGTTTTCTTTTTTAAGGTTTGTTTGAGCAAAATCGGAGATGGTTTTATCTACTTTTTTATTATTTTTTTCATTTTTTGAATGTAAAACGGAAAAATCGGTCAATGAAAAAAGCACTTCTAAATTTGGAAATTCTTCCATTTTTAGGGGTTGTGCCAATTTATCTTCGCTAAAAAAAAGTTTAGAATCGGAATGATTGACCAAATGAGTAATGTCTTTAGGGCGAAAATCGGCTAAAAGTGGTACTAAAACAGCTCCATAAGTTACTGTAGATAAGTAAGTTAATGCCCAATTGATGGAATTTCCACCAATCAATGCTACTTTATCGCCTTTAGCAATGCCTAATTCCTTAAATATGGAGTGCAGAAGTTTTATTTTATGCCCTACTTCGCCATAAATTACCGAAATACTTTCATAGTTTGTAAAAGCAGGTTTATCCCAATTGTCTATAATTGCGTTTTCTATGTATTTTGTAAAATTTTCTTTTATCATTCCACTTTGTTTTTTATTTTTGATTTATTAAGAGTTTGTTAATTTTTAATCGCATTTAATGGCTTTTTTTTTATTAAAATATTTTTTTAAACTATTTAAAACTATTTATAAATAACTAAAAATCAGTTATTTAATTTTAATAAAATATTCATTTTTTAATCTAAACAAAAGTATATTTTTTTTTGTAATTTTTTATAAAAAAAAAGAAAATATACGAACTTTTCAAAAAAAACTAAAATAAATTTATCTTTGTAATATTGAAAGAGAATTTATAAAAGTTTTTGTTTATTTTTCAAAAAACGGCAAAAATTTATATTTTTGTATAATAATTATAAAATTTTATAAAAAAATTCAAAATATCCTTTGAAATCAATTTATTAAAAAAAATTTAAAAGAAACTAAAAATGTATAAAATTGCAAAATTAGCAGGTGATGGTATTGGACCAGAGATAGTTACACAAGCCGAAAAAGTTTTGAAAGCAATAGCTAAAAAATTTAATCACGAATTTCAGTTTTCGGAAGCTTTGATAGGAGCATGTGCCATTGAAGCATTCGGAAATCCGTATCCACTTGAAACTCATCAACTTTGCATGAATTCCGATGCCGTTTTATTTGGTGCAATCGGACACCCGAAATACGATAACGACCCGAAAGCAAAAATTCGTCCGGAGCAAGGCTTGTTGGCAATGCGTAAATCGCTGGGTTTGTTTGCAAATATTCGTCCTGTAACCACTTTCAAATCGCTTATTGACAAATCTCCTTTGAAAGCTCATTTGATTGAAGGTGTTGATTTTGTGGTAATTAGAGAATTAACCGGAGGCATTTATTTTGGTGAACCACGCGGTAGAAGTGAAAATGGTTTAACTGCCTTTGATACACTTGTTTACACAAAAGAAGAAATCAAAAGAGTTACTGAATTGGCTATAAAATATGCTTTGAAAAGACGGAAAAAATTAACTGCCGTTGATAAAGCAAATGTATTGGCTTCATCACGTCTTTGGCGCGAAACTGTGCAAGAACTTGCCATCGAAAATCCAGAAGTAACCATTGATTTTATGTTTGTGGATAATGCAGCTATGCAATTGATTCAAAATCCAAAATATTTTGATGTGGTGGTTACAGAAAATATGTTTGGCGATATTTTAACCGACGAGGCAAGCGTCATTACGGGTTCGCTTGGTCTGCTGCCTTCGGCGAGTATTGGAGTGCATACCTCTGTGTTTGAGCCTATTCACGGTTCGTATCCGCAGGCGGCTGGTAAAAATATTGCCAATCCGTTAGGTACAATTCTTTCGGCGGCTTTGCTTTTAGATTACGCTTTTAATTTGCCAAAAGAAGCCGCTTTGGTGCAAGAAGCTGTTGAAAAATCGTTGGAACAAAACTTTGTAACTGAAGACATTACCAAAGAAAATGCAAAATCGACATCTGAAGTTGGCGACTGGATAGCTCAATATATTTTAGATGCCTCGATTTAAAGTAAAAATGTTTAGCTAATTATTTTTTTTGCCAAAAAACTTTTTATTCAAAAAGTCAAATCGCAAGGATTTGACTTTTTTATTTTTACAAACAGAATAAAAAATATTTTTTTGTATTTATTTTCTTTTTATTAAATTTGCCTAAATAATTTTGAGTAAATTCGTAAAAAAAATAATCGAAATCTATGAAAACAGCAGAAATTTTTATATCCTATTCGTGGGGAGGTGAGAGTGAAAATATTGTAAATGAATTAGATAAAGCCTTCATGGAAAATGGAATAACTTTAATTCGCGATAAGCGCGATTTGGGTTTTAAAGGTATGATAACGGATTTTATGAACAAAATTGGAAAAGGAAAAGCCGTTGTAACCGTTGTAAGTGATAAATATTTGAAATCACCGTATTGTATGTACGAATTGCTCGAAATTTATCGCAATTTGGAATTTAAAGACCGTATTTTTCCTATCGTTTTGGACGATGCCAATATTTTTGACCCAATGAAGCGGTTGGAATATTTAGGACACTGGAAAGCGAAAAAGCAGGAATTGGACACAGCCATTCAAAACTTTGGTAGTGATGCCATTACGGTAATTGGCGACGATTACAAAACCTACAAAAAGATTTTCGATAATTTTGGCGATATTACAAATATTTTGAAAGACATCAATTCGCTTACGCCCGAAATGCACCGAAACGACAATTTTAAAACACTCATCGATTCTGTAAATGAAAAATTGAGTGTTGAAATAAAGGAAGAACTTGAAAAAGAGAAACTTATCAGCGAAAAACAACCCGGAAAAACCAACATAAACAATACTACAGGCAACGGAAATTTTGTTTTTCAAGATACTCAGGGCGCAAACATCAACATCAATATAAATAATTCATCTTCAGATAATTCAAACAAGAAAGAAGCTAAAAATGAACGTGTTAGTGCCGATTTGGGTTCATTAACCGATATGCGAAAAAAATCAGTTTATAAGCGTTTGGAAATGCTTTATAAATTATTGGACGAATATGAAGGAAAATTGTCTTTAGAAGCTGACCCCAAGCGACAAATGTCGATGCAAAATGAAATTGATAAATTAAACGAGCAAATTGAAAAAGCCGAACGAGATTTTAAGCAATTGGGATAAAAAAAAAGGCGTAAATGCTCTAAATGAATATTTACGCTCTTTAATATTTTTTTTCGGATTATAAAATTAAGTTTTTCGGCATTTTTCGCACGTTCCGTAAATGTAGAGCGAATGGTAATTGATGTCGAAATTCATGGTGCTTGCTGCCGTGTCTTTAATCATTTGTATTCGTGGGTCGCAAAATTCGCGCACACTTCCGCAAACGGTGCATATCAAATGGTCGTGTTGCTTGGATTTGAACGACTTTTCAAACTGCGAGATATTTGTTCCGAACTGGTGTTTGATAACCAAATTGCATTCCAATAAAATATCGATGGTATTGTAAAGAGTTGCCCGACTGACGCGATATTTTTTATTTTTCATGCTTATATAAAGCGATTCGATATCAAAATGTCCTTCGTGAGAGTATATTTCTTCCAAAATAGCAAATCGTTCGGGCGTTTTTCTATGACCGTTTTGTTCTAAAAAACGAGTGAAAATTTCTTTCACATTTTCGGATAAATTTTGACTATTCATACTTAATCTAAATTAAAATAAGAAAAAGTAAAAATAGAAATATTTTAATTAATAGCGAAATTTTTGAACTTTTTTTTCAATTTTTTTTTAAAATTTTAAAAATCTTTTTTTTTAAATTGTTTTTTTTAAAACTAATTATTTGATATGAAATATTTTAGTCTTTTTTTTAAAATAAAATTTGTACTATTTTTTTTTATTTTTTTTAAAAAAAAGATTAAATGATTTTCACCAAATTATTTTTTAACAAAAAAAAATAAAAGAGTGAAAAAAAAATAGAAAAAAGAATGATTTTTTTGCAAAAATTATTTTTTATCTAAATTCTTTTGACGCGGTTTTGCGGCGAACGCTTATTACACCATTCACTTGCATTATTTTTTGTAAAAGTATGTTTAAATGCTTTAAATCGGAAATATATAAACCTATTTCGCCTTCAAAAATGCCCAATTTGCTGTAAATGTCTAATCGATTCATGTTCACATTCATTTCATTTGAAATCACTTGTAACATTTTGAGTAAAATGCCTTTGCTGTCTTTTCCTTTTACCAAGATTTTGGCATGTGGCAAAAGATTGCGCGAAGGAGTCCATTTAAGCGGAATCATTTTGGATTTGTGTTTTGAATTTAAAGCAATCGCTTTAGGGCAAGTAGTGCGATGAATGATTATTTTATTGGAGTCCGAATCGATAAAACCGGTTACTTCCTCACCCGGAATGGGCGAGCAGCATTCTGCTATTGTATAAGAACTATAATCAATATTGTCGCCAACTCGGTGCGTTTCTTTTGGGTTTAAACTTGAAATACCATTACCGTTTTGGGGGTTGGTTGGGTTTGGATTTGGATTGGTTTCGGGATTGGCTTCGGGATTGGGTTCTGGAACTGGTTTTGTATTTTTGGTATCAAAAATTTTTTTCAAGCCAATAATTATAGCTGATTTTTTCAACTTTTTAGATTCGATAGCCAAATAAAATTCCTGTTCATTTTTCGATTCAAAATAAGAAAGCAAGCTTTTTTCAATTTCGTTAAAGTCGTTATTTTTGTATTTGGTCGAATCTATCAAATCAATCAATTGTTTTTTACCACTTTCTGCCGATTTTATATCTAAATTTTTAAAATAATTTTCTATGGCATTTTTAGCTTTTGACGAAATAACAAAATCCATCCATTCGCGCTTAACTTGAATTTTTTTTGATTTTAAAATTTGAACTTGGTCGCCAGTTGAAAGAGGATGGTTTATGGAAACCAAATCTTTATCTATTTTGGCAGCCACTGCACTCAATCCCAAATTGGAATGAATTTTAAAAGCAAAATCTAATGCTGTTGAACCGTTTTTGAGTATTATTAACTCGCCTTTTGGTGTAAAAACGTAAATATCGGGTGTGTTGAGTTCAATTTTAAATCTATCTAAAAAATCAATCGGGTCGGAATTTGGATTCTCAATTTCTTCCTTTACCTGCTCTATCAAAAGGTCAAGTTCTTTATAATTGGGGTCTAAGCCCTTGTAAATCATGTGCGAAGCCAAACCTTTTTCGGCTATTAAATCCATTTTTTTTGTGCGTATCTGAATTTCGAGTTTATTGCCCGTTTGAGTCATTACAGTGGTGTGTAAAGCTCTGTAACCGTTTTGTTTAGGTGTCCTAATCCAGTCGCGTTGACGATTGGGAACTGCTTCATACAACCGATAAATTAAGCCCATTATGCTCCAACATTGCTGATAAATAATATCGTTGTCTTCCGTTTGAGGGTCAAAAACAATTCTAAGCGCAAGTTTATCGAAAACATGGTCAAAATCAACACCTTGCTTCTCCATTTTTTGAGCTATCGAATAAATGGTTTTTGGACGGCTCGAAATCTCTAAATCATCTTTTGAAATCCAATTGGTATTGAGCAATTCATTGCTAATCCGTATGGCTTGACGATTAAGTAAAGATTCTCTATTTTTATATTTTGCGTCAATTTTCTTTTTCAACTCATCGTATTTATCGGGGTCGCGATACTTAAAAGCCAAATCTTCCATTTCCGATTTTATCAAATACAAACCCAATCGATGCGCCAGTGGAGCATAAATTTCCAGCGTTTCGGCAGCACTCCGAAGCTGCGAAGCACGCGGCATACCTTCCATTGTGCGCAAATTGTGTAAGCGGTCGGCTATTTTTAGAAAAACCACGCGAATATCTTGCGAAATAGTAAAAATCAAATTTCTAAAATACTCTGCCTGCTTAGAACCTTTTTGCGACTGAGCTTGAGAAGTTGGTTTGCCGTTTTTATTGTTATTTTCGCTGTTAAATAATTCATTTTGCGCATTTCGTATCTGAATTTCTTCCAATTTCGTCAAACCTTTCACCAAATAAGCTATTTTTTCGCCAAAAGACGCTTCAATATCCTCCGAAGTATATTCGGTATCTTCCACAACGTCGTGCAAAAGTGCCGCCGCAACAGCTTTTGTTCCCAAACCGATTTCGGTTGCAGCTATTTTTGCCACTGCAATGGGGTGAATGATGTAAGGTTCGCCCGATTTACGCTTCATCCCGCGGTGCGCCTGATTGGCTAATTTAAAAGCAGCATCAATTATTTTTCTGCTCTCCTCATTTTGGCATCGCTTGCAATTACGTATCAAATCGTTGTAATGACACATAATATAGTCATCTATCTGACTATCAGGCATTTTATAAAAATCAACATTCGATTTTTGGCTATATGTACAATCTTCATTTAGTTTCATATTTCAATTTTTTTCATTCACTTACAACACTTTCCTTACTATCTTTTTTTTTTTTTTGAAAAAAAAAACATACAATAAAACACACAACCAATTTTTTATATCTTAAAAAAAAATAAAAATCAGTTTTTTTTAAATCGTTCTTAACAATTCTTTTTTACGAAATGATTATGGAATAGTTTTGGGTTTTAATAAAAATTATGTAGTATCTATTTTTTTTTTGATTTTTGTAATACAAATTTATTTTTTTTTGCCAAATACAAAGTTACAAAATTCCAAATTTAAAATCCAAAAAAAAATAAAAAAAATAAAAAAAAATAAATTTAAAAATAAAATAAAGCGAATAAATAAAAAAAAATAGCACTACTTTTCAAAAGAAAAATTTAATTTAAAGATTTAGTTTTCAGTGATAAACAGAAAATAGAAGTTTTTTTACTTTTACAAATTTTCAAAACAATTTTATTTTTATTTTTTTTAAAAAAAGAAAAAAAAAATGTTAAAAATTGGTTTTTTTTAAAAAAAAGAACATTTTTTGTTGTAAATATAAAAAAGCAAAATGTTAAAATTATTTTTCATTTGCTTAAAAAAAATTCAATAGCACACAAAAAAAAATTAAAAAAAAGTTCAAAATAATTTTTGCAAATCAAAATTTGCTATTTTTTTGAATCTATTTTACAAAAAAAACAATTTTGTGTTATTATTTTTAGAAAAAAAAGTAAAATCTGAAAAAATAGCTTAAAAAAAGAATGAAAGCTAAAAAAAGAACAAAAGAGTTAATATTAATTACATAAAATAGTACAGCATGTATGAAAAAACTGCTGTTTTTTGAAATGTTTTATGTAAAAAAATGCAATAAACAACAGTTTTTTTTAGAAAATGTACGATATAATTGGCGACATACACGGAGAAGCTTCAAAATTAGAAGCCCTTTTGCTCAGAATGGGATATACCAATGAAAATGGTTATTATTCTCATAATCAGCGAAAAGCAATTTTTGTAGGCGATTACATCGACCGAGGAGCAGAAATTATGCGCACCCTTGAAATAGTAAAAAAAATGGTGGACAATAAAAGTGCTTATGCCATTTTAGGAAATCACGAGTTGAGTATTTTACGTTTTTATTGGTTGCGAAAAAAAGGACAACTATCTAAAATAGAGATATATAGAGAAATTAGAAAACATACAAAAACCCTTAGAGAATATTTACAAAACAAAAAAGAAGCTCGAAAATATATCCGTTGGTTGCAAAAATTACCACTTTTTTTAGATTTACCCGAACTTCGCGTGATACATGCTTACTGGAATTTTGAATTAATAAACTGGCTAAAAAACTCTTTAACAGATAATTGCCTTAATAAACAGTTTATAAACAAAATGTTAAAATTTGATTCGAAAGAGCAAAAAGTTTTATCCGTTTTATTGAACGGTTACAGTATAAAATTGCCCGAAGACAAGAAATTTTTTATTAACAACAAGCAAATCAGTACAATACGTATAAAATGGTGGTTAAATAGCAGTAAGTCGCTAACTTACAATAATTTAGCCGCTACAAAAGGTTGGAAACCGGGCAAAGACAAGTTAAATTTGGAAACTTTAAATTACAAATTGGGTTACCCCAAAGATGAAAAACCTATTTTTATTGGGCATTATTGGCAAAGTGGAAGACCAAAAATATTCGATTACAACATAGCTTGTGTCGATTATAGTGCTTCAAAATCAGATGGTTTGCTGGTAGCGTATCGTTTTTACAACGAAAAAAAACTTTCCAACAAAAATTTTATTTCGCATAAAAAACTCAGTTTTTTGGATTTTACCCGAAAATTTTTTAAAACGATTGCCATGCTTTTAGCTTAATTAACAATCTGATTTTTTCTTTTTTAATTATAAAAATTTGATTTATAGCAGTTTAAATGTAAAAAAATTTGAAAATAATAAATTAACAAAGATTTTTTTAAAAATTGTATCACTTTAAATCCGAAAGTCATCGTATCAATTTATTCATAATCAGATGATTAATAATTTATTTTTACGCATTTTGCTAACATTTGATACGATGACTCTAACAGATTTTTAGATTTTGGATTTTATCTTCTTTTTTTTTTTAAGAAAGAAATTATTTCTGTTTTTTCGTTACTTCGATTTATTGTTTTCTTTTTCAAAATCTTCCCAATAAGTTTTAATCGTTGTTTTCATTTCTTTGCGAAGCATAAAAATACCAAATAAGTTTGGAATGGTCATTAATGCAATGGTGATTCCCGAAAGAGTCCAAATGATGGTAGTATCGGTAAAAGCTGCAAAGAAAAATCCAATAACATAAACGATGCGATAATATATAACTGACTTAGTGCCAAATAAATAAGTCATAGCTCTATCGCCATAATACGACCAAGAGATGGCAGTAGAAAAAGCAAAAAGCAAAAGTCCAATGGCAACAATGTATTGCCCAAAATCGCCAAAAAAGCTGCGTTTGAAAGCTTCGGTAGTGAGCGGCGCCGAGTGCAAAAGTGATTTTCCAACTAATGTAACATTCTTATAATCAGTATTTTTAGTGAAATTTAATTTTCCAGTTTTTACTTGCAAGGTGCCGGTAAAAAGTTCCGATTTTTCATAAACTTTTACATCTTCGGCTATCGAACGAGCGTGTAATATGGTTAAATGATTTTGAATGATTCCGTCCACAATCAGTAATTCGCCAGTAAAATTCGGCAATTTTTCAACACCGCTCAAGTGATTTTGAAGAAGTTTTACCTGATTTTTATCGTTAGCATCTAATTGTTTTTCTAAAATTTCAATATCAGCCATTTGAAAATTATTGGAGTATTTTTCTTTCCAAACACCCGAAGAAAGTAATACCAAACCTGTTAGCATACAGATAATTACAGTATCAATAAAAGGTTCTAAAATAGCAACCATTCCTTCCGAAACCGGCTCATGCGCACGTGCGGCGGCGTGTGCAATCGGTGCAGAGCCTTGTCCGGCTTCGTTTGAAAACAAGCCCCGATTAACTCCTCGATTAAAAGCATACGAAAAAGTAGCTCCCAAAAATCCACCGGTTGCGGCTGTACCCGTAAATATGTCAGATACAATCGAATACAAAGACGGCAAAATATTTTGGTAGTTATAAAATATTACGGCAAAAGAACCAATAAAATAGATGATTGCCATTGTTGGCACTAAACTTTCGCTCACTTTTGCAATTCTTTTAATTCCTCCAATAATAATAAAACCCAGTACAATTGCAAGTACGCCTCCAGTTATTATGTGATTGATTTTGAATGTACTAAACATAGCATTGGAGATGCTGTTGATTTGAGGCAAACTTCCCGTTCCAAAAGACGATAAAACGGTAGCCACAGCAAAAATAGCTGCTAACCATTTCATATTCAAGGCATTTTTCATGTAATACATCGGTCCGCCGGCTACTGAACCGTCTTTGGCAAATTCACGATATTTGTGCGAAAGCGTAACTTCCACAAACTTAGTGGTCATACCAAGCATGGCAGTCATCAGCATCCAAAACAAAGCCGCCGGACCGCCCAAATGTATGGCTAAAGCTACTCCTGCTATGTTTCCGGTGCCTACAGTACCCGAAAGTGCAGTTGCAAGGGCTTGAAAATGAGAAGTATCACCAGCATCTGTTTTTTTATCGTATTTTCCTTTCACTATCCGAATGGCGTGCCGAAAATATCGAATTTGCGGAAATTTTAAATAAATGGTAAAAAATAATCCGGTACCTAAGAGTGCCAAAACAAAGCCGATTGAACCCCCAATCCAACTGTCAATTACTGTTAATACGTCATTAATTGTTTGCATGTTTTTGTTTTTCCATATTTTTGTAATTTAATTTTAATTTTTAACACATTAAAAATCAATATTTTAAATACAAAAAAGTTAGTAGTTTAGATAAATATCAATGGCAAAATTAATCAAATATTGTATCTTTAAAAATAAAATTTAACTTTTTTAAACAAAAAAAGGTAAGAAAAATTCTTACCTTTTTTCAAAAAATAGGGCTAATGTATTAATAATAAACAACATCTACATTCGGTTTGGCTTCTTTGTATTTGTTTACCAAAAATTTTTGTACTTTTGTATTGTAACATTTAACTTTCTGAATATTTGGCATGGTATAAAGCGGTTTCAAAAACCAAACTTTTGTATTAAAAAATTCGATTTGTTCCAAATTTTTTAATCCCGCTAATGCTTTAAGCGAAATTACTTTTGTACCATTGATTTTCAATATTTTAAGGCTAATAATGGTACCGAGCGGGCTTAAATCTTTTACCAAAGTATTTTGTAAATCCAGAATTTCTAATCGACTGTATGACCTCAAAGCACTCAAATTATTAATGCCCGGATTTTCAGCTATCTTTAAAATTTTCAAGTATTTGTGATTAGCCAAAGGCGACAAATCTTCAATGCGTGTGTCGGTAAAAGTTAAATTTTCAAGTCCTTTTAATTTTGTTAAAGGAGTTAGAGTTTTAAAGGCATCGCCGGAAAAGGCTATTTCTTTGGTATTTAGCAATTTATGAGCTTGAAGTCTGTCCGGTTTGTCTTCTATTTTAAATTCTTTTTTGAAAAAATCGAGCCAAGTTGCGTCTAAACCATTCCACCAAGCCATTAAACTTTCGGTTTGGTAAACTACCAGACAATCAGGATTTTGCGCATTAAAATTGTCCACTTTATCTTCTTTAATTTCCGATTTATCGGCATAAATAAATTTTAAATTTTTGTGGTCGTTCAAAACCGAAATACTTGAAACTTTTGTATTGTCAAAATTGATGCACTCTAAATTTTTAAGGTCTTTAAGTGGCAATAGTTCAACTACTTGCGTATTTGTAATGTTTAAATTTTGCAATTTTGTGAGTTTCAAAATGGGATTCAAAACCTTAACAGAAGTATTTGCAATATTTAACTCTTTCAAATCGAGCAAGTTAAGCAAAGGCATCAAATCTGAGATACCTGTGCCTTCGGCGTTTAAAATTTCTAATTTGTTCAAGCGCGAAAGTGGGTCTAAAGTTGTAATTTCCTTATTTCCATGCACATCTATTTTTTGTATGTTTGCCATCAATTGCAATTCTTCTTTTCCGGGTTCGCCCGAAAGAGCTATTTGATTGCCTAAAATGGTACGCCAAGCAGTTGGCATTTCTTTCCACCACGAAAATAGAATTTGAGAGTCGTACATTACCAAAGTATTTTTATTTTTTTGCATAAAAGCGGATGCTTGTTCGCTTTTAATTTTAGTGTTATCGCAGTAAATTCTAATCAATGATTTCATACCCGAAAGCGACTCTATTTCCGATGTAGGAGTGTTATCGATGATTATTTTTTGCAAATTTTCAAGTTTAGAAACCATTGAAATATTTGAAACTGAGGTATTTCCAATATCAAGAACCGTTAATTTCTTAAAATTAGCCACAACATCAATATTCGATATTTTTGAACCATTGGCATAAAAATTTTCAATATTTTCAAGTTCTTTCAAAAAAGAAATATCCGAAATCTGAGTTTCGTTGATACGTAAGTCAGAAAGTTCTTCGGCAAATTCCAATGGCTGTAAATTGGTTACCAAAGTTTTGTTCATGTGCAATTGTTGCAACGAATAAAAATTTTCAAGCTGCTGAATATCGGTTACAGAGGTATTATTAAAATATAAATTTCTTAAATTAGTAGTATATTTTAATGATTCAAAATTTGTAATCTTTGTATTTGAGCAATCTAAAATTTCCAAATTAATTAAATTTCTTAAACCATCAACATTGTTCACATTGGTATTTGAGCAATTTACTTTTCTAAGCTTAGTTAAGCGGCTTAGTGGCTGCAAATCAGTTATTTCTTTGTTTATCGAAAGGTCAATTTCTTCCAAATTTACAATATTTTTAATTTGCGTATCCGAAATTTTGCCATCAATTTTCATTCCTTTTGAAAGAATATTTTTCCAATTTTCGGAAAGATTATCCCACCAATAGCGCAAATCGGCACTTTCGTCGAGTTTTGTGGTATAAAAACTAATCACTTTTAAATCTCTTTCCGATTCGTTAAAACTAATCTCTATGTATCTGACTTTGTTGTTATTAACGGTTTTACCTTTAATATCAGTTCCACTTAAATTTCGATTGAGAGTAACCGTAAAATAAGGCTCTTTGCGCTCATTATAAGCATGTTTGATGCTTTCTATGTCAAAAGTAAATTTAACTTCTTTAAAAAAGAAATCAATATCTTGCAAATAAGACTGAACGTTCTTATTCATAGGTGTTTCACGCGATTCATCAAGGTCATCTTCTATTTGAATTTCGCTGTCGCGAAAAACTTTTAAATAACTTTCGCTGATAACAACTTCTTTTTCGCTGGCTGGTTCGTCGCCTCCTAAAAAGTTAAATGTATCTTCCAAATATTTTACCAAATCTTTTATTTCGGTTTCATATTTTTTTACTTCCGCTTCCGAAGTTGCTTCTTGCGCCCACATCTGCCCTGCAAATAAGAGCAAAAAGGCAAGTAAGAGTATAAATTTTTGCTTTTTAATTTTCATAAATTTTATTTTTTTATAAAAAAATGATGTTTAAAATTTGAACTGATTTTTATCTTCATCGCTCACTTTCAGTAAATTAGATATTAACCAACCGGTATTGTAACCACTTCTGTTGAAATATTGAATTTCAAAATACCACCCATCGACTTGTAAAAAATGAAATTTCAAATCGTTTACATCTTCGTAAACTAAATTTCCATTTTTTATTTCAAACAAGAAAAGAGTTAAATAATCGGGTATAAATTCTTTTTTTGAATAATACTCTAAAGCTTTCGTTTGGTCAAAAATTCGCTTTAAGCTCATAAATTTTATTTCATGGCTCATCGGGTGAATAAAATGAGGAGCTTTAGTGCCGGTAGTATCTGGAAAAAACATTTTAGTAAATTCGTGAAAATGAATATTTGAAATGACCCATTTATAGCCTAAACGGTCTTTCTCAATTTTCATAAACATCACTATATTTGTGCTTTTGCCTTTGTATTTGAAAGCGGCATCAATTTCAGCATACCAATCGTGGTCATAAAAATCTATGTAATTTGCATTTGAAGGAACAAGCTCATTAATAAATTCATTTTTAAGCGATTGGCTTATTTGTTTATTTTCAAAATCGAATAGATTTTCTAAATATTCTTTACGCAAATCGGGGTCGCGAAAATTCTTATCTTTTTCATACAAACGCTTGCCTTTTTTGGTTTCTTCGGCATTAAAACGTCGAAAAAACTGGTTAATTTGCTTGGTTTGAGCATATAAATCCGACTCATCATCTACCACATTGTCGAGGTAAACCTGAGCTTTTAAGGGATAAAAAAATAAGCTAATTACCAAGAAGAAAAATATTTTTTTCATATTTTTTTTCATCTATTTTTACTGTCTTTTTTTTCAAAATAAAACTTTCCGAAATTGTTTTTATAAAAACTTTTTGAGGAAAGTTTTATCTTGTCATTGTGTTGTATATCAATTATTTACGTTTAGTTTCTGTTACTTTAACATCACCCAATAAAACGTCCCAAAAACCTACTATGCGACCGGCAATTTGAGTTTCTTTTCGTTTTACATAAATGGTAATATCTTTTTTAGTAACGTCTTGATAAACAAGCCCTTTCTCTTTATCATACGCCGAAAAACGTTGATAAATTGTTATAACCCCTACATAAGTTCCGTCTGGTTGACGCACAAGGTCAGAAACATATTCTATGTTAAACCATTCAATTTCAACCTTATCGTAATTCAAACGCATCAAGCGTTCCAAATATTCGCGAACCGGATAGCTATTGACTTTTTTTCGTCCTAAAAGCGAAACATCCATTTTACTACCTTCCATAAATAGTTCTACAGCTCTATCTATTACTCGATTAGCTTCAGACCAAGGAGTTTCTTTGTTTCCAATTACGGCGATGTATTTGCCTAAATCGCGTACTTTTTCGAGAGCCAAACTGTCGATTGCTTTTTTGCGTTCGGGGCTAATTTCGTTTTGTGCGGTTACAAAATTTGCAATAACTAAAAATATTGCAAGGACTAAAATATTTTTTTTCATATATAAATTTATAATTTGGTTCTATATTTTATAAAATTTTATTATCTATTGATTAATTCTAACAATTTTATTTTACCGGAATTATCCATTTCAAGAGCTTCAATGCGCTTGCTGTAAAGTTTTTGGTCTTTAACATAGTTTAAATATGTTTTAATGTTGGTTGGTTTGTCGTAATCTACTTCGCTTCCTGCTTTACTTATGATAATTAAAACATCGGCTGTGGGCGAAGCAAACATTTCTAAAACCTTAGTTATTAAATTATTAGCGACATCAGCAGTTGGAGCAGTAGCAATTTGTTGCAAATAAAGGTCGAGTTGTTCATCAGTTTTTAGAATAACTTTTTTCTCTTCTTCCTTCTTTTTTTCCTCTTCTTTTTTGCGTTCCAGTTCAATTTTTGCTCTTTTTTCGTCAATTCTTTTTTGATTTAATTCAATCAAACCATTTACTTCTTCGTTCTGAATTTTACGAATTTTAACGGCATCGAGCTTCGATTGCAATTGGTCGGGCGTGCTAACTTCATCTATTAACAGGGCATTTAACTCTTCAATGGCTTTTGCAACTCGCTCAGCTTCAATGCGTGCCTTTTCTTTGGCTTCCTTTTTAGCTTTACAACTTGTTCCGCTCAATGCAAAACTTACCAATACTATTAACAATAAATAAGTACTGAAATTTAATTTTTTAGTAATGTTTTTTAAAGTTTTCATTTCGATATTTATTAAAAAATGTTAAAAAAAAGATTTATTGAATTTATAAATTTTTATTGTAAAAACAATTCTTTTTTAAGCAATAATATTTTTTTTTATAAAAAAAAATGGAAGTATTGAATAAAAAAATTAGATGAATTGATTTTAAAAATTAAGAACTATTGAAGTAATAAACGAAGTATCTGTCTTTTTAATTGTTTCAAGTATGGGCATACTTTCGTAATCATAAGTATATGAGAGTTTTAAAGAAATTTTTTGTAACAATTTTGTAGAAAGTCCAATACTGCCTACAAAATTATAATCATCAAAGTCTTTTAAATTGGGTTGATAAAAGCAAAGTGCCGAAAATTCAGCATTTTTGCCAATGTTTTGTAAAATTCGCGGACGAATGGAAAGTCTAAACTTTTCTTTGTTGGGAGAAGATTCGTAAAATCTTTCTGTATCGTACTCAATAGCAGCACTTATCGATAAATCGCTTTGGTTTGTCATATAAAACGAATATTTAGCTCCTAAAAACGAAGAAATTCTTAACTCTATGTCTTTGAACTTGTTATTGTAAAGCGAAACCAAAACAAAAGGCGAAAAAACACTCCAAGGTCTGTAGTCAAATTTAAGTCCACCGGAAAATTCTTGTTTGTTTTGGATTTTTTCTACTTCGCCATAAGATGCTTTGAAAAATAAATTTGATTCAATAATGGTGTCTTTTCTAACTAATTGAAAGTCAGATACTAAATCAAACTTTTCGGTATTTCCGGTATAAAAATAAGTTCCTAAACTCAATTTTGTATCCCATAAATCTTTTTTCTCTTCTTCTTGCGAAAAAACATTGTAACTATTTGTTAATAAATACAATAGTACATATAAAAAGTATGTATTTCTGCTCATTTTGAAAAATATATTTTAATAAAAAAATTAGACAAATATAAAAATTTAAAATCAAAAATTTAAAAAATCAAATCGTATATTAATAAATTTTATGAAAATTTCAATTTTAAATTTTCTTTTTTATTAAAAAAATTTACTTTTGTAAAAAAATATAGTATGAAAAAATACAATTTTGATGCCGTTATTTTCGATTTAGATGGCGTAATAACTAAGACAGCTTTGGTGCATAGCAAGGCTTGGACAGAAATGTTTAATGAATTTTTGAACAAATATTCTATTGAGCATCGTATTGAATTTAAGCCATTTACGCACGAAGGCGATTATTTGCCTTATGTTGATGGAAAACCCCGATACAAAGGGGTGCAAGATTTTTTGCTTTCGAGAAATATTAATTTACCTTTTGGTAATGAGACTGATAGCACTCAAATGCAAACGGTTTGCGGGCTTGGAAATCGGAAAAATGAAGTTATCAATCAAATTTTAGAGCGCGATGGTGTTGAAGTCTATCCTTCTACAGTTGAGCTAATTAGAAAATTGAAAGCCGAAAATATTCCCATTGGAGTTGCTTCATCGAGTAAGAACTGTCAAACGGTTTTGAAAGCTGCAAATTTATTGCAACTCTTTGATACTCGTGTAGATGGCGAAATTTCGGCAGAAATGGGTTTGAAAGGCAAACCCGAACCGGATATTTTTATTTTAGCTGCTAAAAATTTAGGTGCTAATCCGTTGCGAACTGTTATTGTTGAAGATGCTATCTCTGGTGTAACTGCCGGTGTTTCAGGTGGTTTTGGTTTGGTTTTGGGGCTTGCACGCGAAAACAACGTACACGAGCTTAAAGCTTGTGGTGCGCATGTGGTTGTGGAGGATATTGAAGAATTTGATTTTGTTAAAATAGCTCAGTGGTTTGAAAATTAAGTATTTATAATTTTTTTTGCAAAAATAATTATAAAAAAATAGAACCCCAAAATTTTATTAAATTAAAATTTCGGGGTTTTTTGTGAATTGATTTTTTTCCAATCAATTTTCATCAATTATCAGCATTACAAGGGTTTTGTTGAGAAGTTGATAGGCTATTTCGCCAAAAGCGAAAACTCCTTCAATATTTATTTTTTTATTTTCAAAGTTTCCTAACAGATAGTAAGATACACAAATAGCTGTATATAAAGGTTTTACTTCAATTTTAGTTAATTCAAAATTAAACAAAGTTTGATAATCTACTATGACATTTGTCAAGTAATATTTGTCTTCGGCATAAACAGGTGAAAAAAACGAAACTTCTTTTTTCTCTAAATCAATATTTTTAATATCTCGATTGATTAAAGCCCCGTTAGTATTGGCTATTAAAGGGCGTGGAGCTGTTTCTTTGTATTTTGTTTCAAATAAATATTCGGCAAGATTTCGTTTTTTTCCATTGATAAAACAGTCCGATTGCACGAACGAAGTTCTTTCAAAAACGATGGTATCCGAATTGGGAGCAATCGTGTCGAGATTTAATATTTCTGCACGAGCAATTTTATTTTCCGGCAATTGAATGTGTAATGCTATTGCATCATTTTCAAGTATTTGTAGTGTTTGACCGTTTATAACTTTGGCAGTAACTTTTCCAAAGTCGGCAAAATCGAAACCAGCTACATAGCCAACCACCGGATTTTGAAAAATTTGATTGTAGGTTAATGAATTTAATGCAAATTCGTAGTAAACCGGTGCATCGAGTGGCAAAATTAATACCGAAAATCCATTTTCATACGAATTTAGAGCAATATTTTGAATGTTTTCTTTCGAAAACTGTTCGATTTTAAAATCGACTGCTATTTCTGTAAAATCATCTACAAAAATAAGTTCTTTGGTAATTATTCCAGCTTTTTTATCCATAAAGTAGGGTGTAGTTCCTCCTACCCAATTGCCTTTGGGCAATTGTTTTAAAATATTTTCGTCGGCTGTTAATACCATTTTATTTCCAGCAGAAATAAATTTTTCTACTTCTTGTTTTGAATACAATTTTCTTTCCATAATTACCAAGTTTTAAAAATTATTTTGAAATCGGGCTGAACGGCAAGCACATATTTTGCACATAATTCGTAGAGTTCATCAATGGCTTGTTGCTGAGTTTTTTTGCCGGAAGCAACTTCTTTTTGCAGTTGATAAGTACGTGTTTGCAAAACATAATTTTTGTAATTATGTTGCAAATTGCCTGAAACCATTTCTATCCATTCCGGTCTTTCTTTGGGTGGTAGCGTTATATTCATAGATTTATTTTTTATCAATAAAATTTTTTTTAATTGTTTTTTATATTTTTTGAATAATTCTTTATAAGTATTTATTTTTTTACACTGTCAATTTTTTTTTATTAATTTGCAAATATATTTTTTTTTTTTAAATTTTCCAATTTTTTTATTATTAATTTAGTAGAAAATCATTTTTTTTCGCAAAATGATATAAAAAAGCTCTAAATTGAAAATTATAAAAATTGTGTTGATAAGTACATTTTTTTTTAGAAATTGTATGAAATTGAATAAATTTTTCAAAAAAAAGTTGCTTCATTTTATATTAAAATAATCTAAAATAGTGAAAAGTATTAATAAAGTATTAAAAGATTTGCTACAATTTAAACAAATATTTATTTTTTTATTTTTTTTTGAAAAAAAAATTTTACTTTGCAAAATAATGAAAACTGTAATATTTAATAAAAAAAATAACAAGAATGTTTGAAACTTTGAATAATATAGACCATGTGCGCATGAATTTTAGTGAAGGAGGCTTGCTTTTTATGAATATTGCATTGGCATTCATTATGTTTGGCGTTGCACTTGATATAAAAATTAAACATTTTAAAGATATTTTAACCGAACCCAAAGCTGCAATTGTTGGAATTATTTCTCAAATTGTTGTACTTCCGTTTTTAACTTTTTTACTTATTTGGGTTTTAAATCCACCGCCTTCGGTTGCTATGGGAATGATTTTAATAGCCGCATGTCCGGGTGGAAATATTTCTAATCTTATTTCTTCTTTGGCAAAGGCTAATGTAGCTCTTTCGGTAAGTCTTACCGCTTTTTCTACTTTGTCTTCATCGTTATTTACTCCTTTAAATTTTGCTTTCTGGGGCAGTTTGTATGTTCGGTATTACGAAAAAGCCAAGCATTTGAACATTCCGATAGAGATTGATTTTTGGCAAATGTTTCAAACCGTTTTTTTGCTTTTGGGATTGCCATTGTTGGCTGGAATGTGGTTTAATTATAATTTTCCCGTATTAGCATTGCGATTGTTTAAACCCATTAAAGCGGCGTCTGTGGTTATTTATATGATATTTATTGTGGCTGCTTTTTATGTAAACATTGAATTTTTACCGCCTTATATTCTTCCAATCGGTATTTTGGTTTTCTTTTTAAATACACAAACTATGCTTACCGGCTTCATAACCAGTACTTTAGCTAAGTTAAAGAAATCTGACCGCAGAACGATAGCTATTGAAACTGGCATTCAAAATTCGGGATTAGCATTGGTTTTAATTTTTAACCCAAAACTTTTTGCTGGAAATGGAGGCATGGCATTTATGGCAGCTTGGTGGGGCATTTGGCAAATGATTTCAGGCTTGGCAATAGCTTGGTTTTTAGCGCGAATCAAAATCAATGATGAAAGTGTACCAACAAAATAAAGCCTTTTTAAAATTCCTTTTTCATGTTTTTTTTAAGTATTTTTATCAAAAAAGTATTTTAAAAAAAATGTTTTACAAAAAATGTATTATTTTTTTGTAATTACGTAGTATTTTTATAAATTTGTTTTGGAAAATATTTTTTTATTTTTTGTAAAATAAATTTTTTTTTTTAACAAAACCTTTAAATAATAATAGATATAAACAGTTGAATACTAATTAAATAACATATTTTACAACTCTATTTATTTTTCTAAAAAAAAGAGAAATAAATTTTAAAAAAAACAACGCAAATTTATGAAAACATTTTTTAGATTTATCTTCATACTACTTTTGGTAGTGGTTGTATTGGGTGGCGCACTTTTCGCATGGTGGCACTGGGGAGCCGGAGCCAATAAAAATACACAATCCGCTTTTGACATCATTCCGGCTGATGCTATTTATGTGGTGGAAACCAACAATTTAACTAAGGCTTGGGACGAAATAACTACCAGCAAAATTTGGGAACATTTATCGGAAGATGATTATTTTGCCGAAATTGAAGAAAATATGGACGCCATCGACGGTTTTTTGAAAGACAACAAAGCCGTTGATATGTTGCTCTCTAACAGAGAGATGTATGTTTCTACCCACATGATTTCGAGTAGCGATTATGATTTTTTGTACATCATTGATTTACAAAAAATGAAAAAAGCTTGGACTGTTATTAAAACTGCCCTCAAAACACTTGATAATTACGACTTTAACGAACGAAAATTTGAAAGTGAAAAAATAATTGAACTTACTGATAAAAAGACCAAGGAAAAAATTAGTATTTGCTTGTTAGATAATTTATTAGCTATAAGTTATACCGATAAACTAATCGAAAACGTTATTACTCAAAAAGCTACAAAAAATTGGAATTCGAATAAACGTTTCCAAAAAGTTTCTTCGGAAATTAACGAAAATAGAATGTTTAGTTTTTATTTCAATTACAATATGTTAGAGCAATTTGGAAAAGTTTACCTTTCCGAAAGCAACGATTATATCTCGCTGTTTAGCAAGTCTTTAGAATTCACCGCTTTGAATGCTTATTTGGAAAACGAACAATTGACTTTTGAAGGTTATACGATTTTAGATAGCCTGCCGAGTTATTTAAAAAGTTTAACTGCTTGTGAACCTGCTGCTTACAATGCTTATAAAATATTACCCGACCAAACAGCATTTTACATGGCTTTTACTTTCGACAATTCGGCTACGTTTTTTGAAAGTTTACAATCAGAATATGCTTATCAAAACAAGAGTGAATACGACGAATACAATAATAATTTGTTGAAAATAACTGATTTTCTGAAACTTGACCTTAAAAAAGCTCTTTTTAGTTGGATTGGAAACGAAATAGCCGTTGCAAAACTTCGCCCCATGGCGCAAAGCCGCATGGAAGATGTGATTCTGGCTATTCATACCAATAATTTGCCCGAAGCAAAAGCCGGAATGGCTGAAATTATGACGCGCGTTAAAAAACGCACGCCCGCTAAATTTGAATCGAAAGAATACAATAATTTTACCTATTACAATTTAAAATTAAAAGGTTTTTTCAGTCTTTTTTTAGGAAAAATGTTTCAAGACATCGAAATTCCCTATTTCACTTACATCGAAGATTATGTTGTATTTTCAAATTCGGAAACAGCCTTGCAAAAAGTTATTGATAGCTATGTAACCGGCTCATTGCTTGCGCGTAACAAAGAATTTTCGGAATTTAAAACTGAATTTGAAATCAAGTCGAATTTAATGATGTACGTAAATATGCCTGCGATGTATCAAAATTTATACTTCCATTCGCAACGTAATACCCGACAAGATTTGGAAGATAATAAAGATTTGATTTTGAGCTTTGAACAGTATGGTTTTCAGTTAGTTGCAAAAGATAGCGAATTGCTTTCCACTACCATAGTTGCCAAGCACAATCCCGATGCTGCTTACGATAACCTATTGGCTGAATTAGAGTTAGAATCAACCGATGCTCTTAGCAATGCCGAATTTGAAAATTTGGCTTTCAAAATTACTCCCGAAAAATACGAATTGAATTTAACAGACGGCAATAAGCAAATTTTTTACCCAGAAACTAAAAAATTATATGCCGAAGGAGCAGTTTTGAACAAAAAAGTATATGGTTTGTGGCGCATTTACTACGAAAACGGAAGTATAATGACTACAATGAATTACAACGAAAAAGGCGAGCTTGACGGCGATGCTACTTTCTTTTGGGACAATACTACGCAAATACCAAAAGCCGAAATTTTGTATAAAAATGACCAAATGATTAATATTTACCGCGAATTTTACGAAGACGGAGACAGAAAAGCAGAAATTGAGTACAAAGACGGAAAAGCAGACGGAGAAGCCAAATTTTACTACAAATCGGGACCTTTAAAAATAGAAGGAAAATATAAAAACGGCGAAAAAACCGGAAGTTGGAAATATTATACCGAAAAAGGCGAACTTATAAGCAAAGATAAATTTAAAAAAGGAAAACAAAAAAGTTAAAAAAAAACATTCAAATTTTTCAGAAGTTTTGAGGTAAAAAACCTCAAAACTTCTAAAAAACATCAAAAACTTTCATTTTTGTTGATAATAATTAAAGCGGCAATCACGCCCGGAACCCAGCCCGCAAGCGTGAGCAAAAATACAATTAAAATTGAACCGCAACCTTTATCAATTACCGAGAGAGGCGGAAAAACAATTGCCAAAATAGCTCTTAATATACTCATTTTTAAGTTGTTCTGTTGTAAAATCAATTCATTTGTTCAATTCCTTCATCATCTTCTTCTTCATCGAGCAAGCGGTCTTTTTCATGTTCTATAAAATCTTTTATTTCCATTGGGGTCATTCGCTTTGCATTGTTTATCAAGAAGTTATACGACATGAAATTTCCAAATTCATTGATGGATTCGATGGCTCTTTTAAATAAAATATTGATAGGAGTTTCCAGCGGAATAAGTGCCGTCATAGTAACAAAATTATTGATAAACTCAATTTCTTCCATTTTTGCACTGTATTCTCTAAACAAAAAATCAAGCTCATTTTTAATAATTTTGCATTGAAAATCGGCTAAAGAAACTTCGGAATTGGCAAAAAGTACTATAAAATATCTAAAACTACTTCCTAAACCACCCAAACCGGTCGAAATAAAAATCTGATTTTCACCCAAAAGCTCACCTTCCAATAACATTTTGGCTTCGGCTGATGCCATTTTTGCCCATTGCAACATTTCACCTTTGGCAGTTTGTTCAAATTTTTCGATGGCTCTAAAAGCTTTTACATCTGATTTCATCGATAGTTTTAATAGTATTTCTTGCTGTTTTTCAGTATCTTGCACATTTTCTAAATCCAAGATAAGTTCATCAATACTTTTTTTATCTTCTTTTTTAAAAACCTTGCGCGACTTATCAAAATACTTTAATTGAACATTGATATCTACTTGTTGGTCAATGATATTTATTTTACCGGGAAATTTTGTTAATCCCTCTAATAATCTATTTACAAATTCTTCTTGTTCCATTAAATTATTGGTCTTTTTTTAAAACTTTTGGTTTATTTTTTTTACAAAAAAATTTAAAAAGTTTTCACGAAAATAATATTTTATCAGTCTGTAGCGAACAATTTATTTTTTTATGACATTTTTTTATAAAAAAAACTGTTATAGTTTTTTTTATATCTACTTAATTCGTAAATGATTTTTGTTAAAATCTTAAAATTACAAATTTATAAAATTGTTGTTTAAAAGTTTTCAAAAATAATATTTTTTTTTGCTTTTTTTTAAAAAAACATTCTTTTTTAAGAAATATTTTTTTAAAAATTTGATATATAATGTTTTAAGTGTTTTTTTTCAAAAAAATATTTTTATTTTTTCAAAAAAAACAAAATAAAAATACCATAAATTAGGTATTGTAAAGATTCAAGAGAGTTTCTACTTTTGCAAATTAAAATAACAGTAAAGACCCATGTTTTATGATGCTATTTTATAAAATTTATATTTTTAATTAAAAAAAAATTACAATAAATGAAACTATCGGAATTACAAAACCGAGAAGCGGGCATAATCGTTAAAATTTTGGGCAGAGGTGCTTTTCGCAAACGAATTACAGAAATGGGATTTGTGAAAGGAAAAAAAATTACTGTGGTAAAAAATGCTCCTCTAAAAGACCCGATTGAATACTCTATTTTAGATTATGAAATTTCTCTTCGCCGAAGTGAAGCAGCTCTTATTGAGGTAGTTCCGGTTGCTGAATCGCATTTTGTCGAACTTTTTAATTTCAACGGCGTTTTAGTGGAAGAAGAGTTGAAAAAAACGATTTCTGAAAAAAGTAAAGTCATTAACATTGCTTTTGTCGGAAATCCAAATGCCGGAAAAACCACTCTTTTTAACCAAACTTCCAATTCGCAGGAGCATGTTGGAAATTACAGCGGTGTAACAGTCGATTCTAAAACAGCTCATTTTCAATATAATAGCTATTCGTTCCATGTAACCGATTTGCCCGGAACTTACTCTCTTTCAGCTTATTCACCCGAAGAACTTTATGTGCGAAGGCACATTTTTGAGCAAGTGCCTGATATAGTGGTTAATGTAATTGATGCCTCCAATTTAGAGCGCAATCTGTATTTGACTACTCAATTGATTGACATGGATATAAAAGTGGTCGTGGCTCTGAATATGTACGATGAATTGCACAAAAAAGGTTCTCGCTTCTATTTCAAGGAGTTAGGCTCCATGCTGGGCATTCCTTTCGTGCCAACGGTTGGTTCAAAAGGAAAAGGAATTGACAAACTTTTGGACAAAATTATTGAAGTTTACAACGATAACGAGCCTAATATCAGGCATATACATATCAACTATGGCAAGGGAATGGAGCGGGGCATACAAGCTCTTCAAAACGACTTAAATAAAGATGGAAATTATTGGCTACTGAATAAAATTGCTCCACGTTTTATTGCCATAAAACTTCTCGAAAAAGACCAAGATATTTGTGATTTGATAAAAAAATGTCCTAATTTTGAAGACATCAAACGAACAGCCAACTACTGGACTGAAAAACTTGAAAAAAATTGGCACGACGACAGCGAAACTTTCATTTCTGATGCCCGCTATGGCTTTATTGCCGGAGCTTTGAAAGAAACTTACATCGAAAGTCCCATAAAACGCCGCCGAAAAACCGAAGCCATCGACAATTTTATTACCCATAAAATTTGGGGTTTTCCGATTTTCATTTTTTTTATGTGGCTTATGTTCCAATCCACTTATACTTTTGGCGAATATCCCATGAATTGGATAGATAAATTGGTCGGTTTTTTAAGCCAAAGCATCTCAATTTACATGCCCGCCGGAATGTTAAAAGATTTGATAGTCGATGGCGTTATTGGCGGCGTTGGCGGTGTTATTGTGTTCTTACCCAACATTTTAATCCTGTTTTTTTTCATTTCCCTTATGGAAGACACCGGATACATGTCGAGAGCGGCGTTTATTATGGACAAAATTATGCACAAAATCGGTTTGCATGGCAAATCATTTATTCCGCTCATTATGGGTTTTGGGTGCAACGTGCCGGCTATAATGGCTACTCGAACCCTCGAAAATCGCAACGACAGGCTTCTAACCATGCTTATCAACCCGTTTATGTCGTGTAGTGCGCGACTTCCGGTCTATGTTTTAATCATTGGAGCCGTTTTTCCCGAAAATCCGGGTACGATTTTGTTCAGTTTATACATTTTAGGCATTTTTGTAGCGGCTTTGGTAGCTATTTTGTTCAAAAAAACCATTTTCAAGAGCCAAGAAGCTCCTTTTGTCATGGAATTACCGCCTTATCGAATGCCTACTTTGCAAACTACGCTTCGCCACATGTGGAACAAGGGCGTGCAATATTTGCAAAAAATGGGTGGCGTTATTTTAGTAGCTTCAATTTTGATTTGGGCTTTAGGTTATTTTCCGCGGCAAAGCGAATTTTCGGCTCAGTTTGATAAAAAAATAGAACAAAATCAGACTTTTCATCTTCAAAAAATAGCTCAATTAGATAAAAAAGATACGCTTTCGCTAAAAAATTTAAAGCAAGAAATGCAAAATACAGAAAATGCACTTTTGACCGAAAAAGAGAATAAACGCCAAGAAAATTCGTACATTGGCAAATTGGGCAAAGGTGTAGCTCCTGTCCTCGAACCCTTAGGTTTTGATTGGAAAATGGGTGTAAGCATTATCACAGGAATAGCTGCTAAAGAGATAGTAGTCAGCACAATGGGCGTACTTTATCAAGCCGATTTAGAAGCCGACGAAAATTCGCAAACCCTCATTCATAAAATCAGAGAAGAACGCTATACCGAAGGCGAAAAGAAAGGCGAAAAAGTTTTCACGCCTTTGGTTTCTATTTCTTTTTTGGTTTTTATTTTGCTTTATTTTCCTTGTATTGCTGTAATAGCAGCCATTAACAAAGAATCGGGAAGTTGGAAATGGGCTATTTTTACAATGGTTTATACCACCGGTTTAGCTTGGTTATTTTCTTTTTTAATTTATCAAATCGGAAGTTTTTTTATTTCATAAAATACTAAAAAATTATATCAAATGATGCAAGAAATTATAACTTTTTTTATTGTTTTCGGTGCCGGTTTTTATGCTTTTTTTCATGGTATAAAAATGTTTTTGCCTTCAAAAAATAAATCAAAAACTTGCGGGTGTTCCGGCAATTGCAGCCTCAAAAACAATTATGAATTTAAAAACATAAGAACTTCGGCTTTAAAATTTAAAAATTAATTATTCTTTTTTATACATAAGTTTGGTCAATTTTTTTAGAAAATAATAATTTTTTATACTATAAAATTTTATTTATTTTCAAAGAAAAAGTTTTAAAAAAAGATATTCAAAAATGCCATTTTGCTTTCTATAAAAACTTTCAAAAAAAATTGACCAACATATTTTTTATAACAATCCAAACTCGCAAAATGTCGATTTTGTGAATTTGGACAAGAATTTCAAAAAAATCAAAAGCGATTTGAAATTTCTGACTTCTATCAATGATAATTTTTCATTTTTTTTCGCATATTTTCATAAAAAAATTGTATCTTTGCAGAAAAAAATAAAAAAAGCCATGTATTTAGCTCCTTTAAATTA
>DYNA01000096.1 GCA_020721325.1 Paludibacter propionicigenes | reverse complement strand
ATTCGACCAAAAACAAAGTAAGATGTAAATGTTATTTATTTACGATTACTTATTTATACGACAGCCAAAACAAAACTTACACGCTTTTGGAACAAAACAAGTCGTACAAAACCAACATCGAAGCCGGAAACCACATAAACCGTTTTTCAATTCGTTTCTCCACACAAGCAATTGATAATGAGACCGATGAGAACAATGTGAACATTTACACAAGCGAAGGTACTTTGTTTGTAAACATTGATTTGTTTGACGAGGTGCAAGGCGAAATAAAAATTATAGACCTTGCCGGAAAAGTTATTTATACGCGCAACATCTACAACCAATATTACTTTGAAATTCCGGTAAATCTGCCTCAAAGTGTTTATTTGGTGCAAGTCGTTTACAATCAAAAAGTTTCGAGCAAGAAGGTTTTCATTCAATCAAATTAAAACAATAACATGAATGATATTTTTTATGTAAAATACTGAAAATCAATATCCCCGACATTTGGTCGGGGATAAATAAAAAGCAATTCTTAAACCGTAGATTCGTGCATGTAACCGTAACCAACCGCCGTTTTCGCGCCAATGCCGTGGTTTTGCAAAGCATTTATTAAGAATTTTTTCACAAAAAAAAGAATAGTTGTATTTTCTTCAAATTTCGGGATAAAACCATTCGTTTTGTTTTCAATAATCAAATCTTCCTTTTTTCCTTCTTGCGTTTGAGTTAATTTTTTGAAAAATTCGTTGTCAATTTCATTCACTTGCTTGTTTTCATTATTTTTTATTCCAATATAAAATTTAAACGCTTGGTCGGTTTCATTATCTGTCGATTTAGCACCAACGGTTAAAAAAGGGATAGGATTCAATTTTTGAAAATCGGTTGGGGGTTTTTCTCCTCCGTAGTAATCCGGATAATGCACATTTATAATATCAACTTCAATTTTGGGAGGGTGTTGAGGATAAGCATCAAAGAAATAAACTTTTCCTTGTTTTTCCTGTGTACCGAAAATATATTTGAAAAGTTTGTTGCTTTCAGCTTCCTCTTCCGATTTATTGGTAACACCAAAGCAAGTTTGTATAATCCACGAGCGTAAAATGCCTTTGACCGCACTTGCCGGAATGTAGGGAATGCCGTAAATATGGTGCAAGGTCATAGAGGTTTCATAAACAGAGGGATTTCCCATTCCTACTATTAAACGCCAATTGATAGACGATTCGATACATTCTGCATGAAAATGTTTTTCATATAATAATTGTTGTTGTTTTATTTTTTCTAAAATTTGCACTTGTGCGGGTGCTTGAAAATTAAAACGAATTTCAAAATCTTTGTCTTTTGCTTTTCTGTACAAAATAGGTTTACCATCTTCGTTGAAATGGACAAATTTATTTAGTTTTAATGCAAAATTTTCAATATCGAAAGACTGTAAATCATTTAATTTATGAAAATCAGCAGATAATTTTGTCTTTTGCATATCAAAGCCATCGTTTCTAAAAAAAGGCGATTTTTCCCGAATCTCGTTAGTTCGATTTTCTTTATATAATGCTCTTTCTTTTCCTTTTTCTTTTCGCTCAATTTCTGTTAGGTTTTGTGGCAATTCTTTGTTATCAACAAAAATTTTAACCGGCATTTTGTTTTCATCTTCTTCATATTCACAATCTATTCGCATCTTTCCTTCTTTTGGCAAAAAAGAAGAATAGTCATACGATTTGGGGGCATTAACTTCCTTTCCATCTTCACGCTTTAAGGTTGCATTACCTTTTTTATTTACTATCAATTTCCCTTTTTTCATATCTACTCCTCCCCTTCAATTAAACCTTCGGCAAAGCGTCGTAGCCAGCCGAAATATGCCAAAACTTCAATGGTTAAAGCTCTATATTCTTGACTATTCATTGAAACTACGGCTTCTATTAAGTCTTTGTCTTTGTGTTCGCCGAGTAAATAATTTCTATCAACGGATTTCAACCAATGACTAATTTTCTCGTATAGAATAGTATAGGAAAACTCACGCTTTTCTTTTTCCTTTTCACTTTTGGCTTTACTTTTCATAAAAGCCAAAGTAGCTCCAAGTCCGTTGGTTTTAATCATCATCGGAATGTATTTTGCATGAGCGCGAAAAGCTTTTTTTACTTTATCGTTAAAGCCACCTTTTTGTGCAGCAAATTCAGCATCTTTGTATGCTTGTTCAGCCCTACCGCTTTCAAGTTTTTTTATGTTTGAGTTATTGCTTGTCATTTTCTTTGGATTTTTGAGTGTTTATAAAACAAGTTCGTGTAATTCCTTTGCCGAGTGTGGCGTTGCCACCAATTTGTACTGCGGGTTGTAGTCCGGCATCAAAGAAATTGATAACATCTTCGGCACCTTTTTTAAAAATACTTTTTTCGTTGCTAAAAATATCACTTGCCATTACCATTGAGTAAAGCACACTTTCAGCGGGTAGATATTCTTCTGTCCACAATTGACCTTGTGCAACTGTTCCGGTTTCATTATTAATTTTGTTGCGAGTAATTACTTCTGTTGAGAGATTTACAAAATCGGTAAAATCGTTATCATGCAAAATTACGATTTTATCTTTTTCAATCAGATTTAAAACATCTTCTGGTATTTCGATTGACATATTGGGCGTGTTCTCACTTTTCGAGAAAGTGTATTCTTCTAAAATGAGTTTATCACTTATCAATATCTTTTCATTGTTTTCATAAAAAAAACAAAATTCACCTTCGTTGATGTTTGCATCAAATTTTAGTTCTTCTGATTTTGGTTTTTCATTTTCAGATTGTTTCGTTACCAAATTCATATCTTGTTGAAAGCGTTTGAGAACTTTTGGGGAGGTTATCCACACAAAAACGCCTTTCATGCTTTTTACTGGAAACAGCAACAAACGGGCATCGGTAAAACCAAGTGCGCCTGCGTGTTCGTCTCCGTTTTCGGGTCCGAAAGTTAGATGAATAGCTTGGTCGAATTTTATTTTTTTGTTTTCCTCCTTATCCTTTACTTCTTTTTCAACTTCCTTGCCATTTTCCTTTACTTTGATTTTCCAAACTTCTTGAATTGTTTGAAAATAGTTTTCACTGTCTTTAAATTTTCCATCCTGCAATTTATATTTTTTATTCTCCTTATCAACAATTGAAAGACTTTCAAATGCCTCTCTTAAAGCCCCCTTCAAACTCGAAGCCTCAATTTTTGGAAAACCTGTGTGGCGTTCGCGTTGAATGGGCATATCTACTATTCCCAAGCTGTCGCCACTTCCGGCGTGCATTGGGGTTTGGTTCATTAAGAACAAAATGTTTGCTTTTCTGTACATAATTGTAAGTTTTTATTTATCAATTAATTTAATATTTTCAATAATTCGTTCGGGACTTGGAAGTAAACCTTCCAAAGCCTTTGGCAATGTGTGCGTTAAGCTGTAAGTGGAAACTCCAATGGGCTGATTGGCATTGCGCAAGGCATATTCTACACGAGTGCGCTTTTTGTCTTTGCAAATAATAATGCCGATGCTTGGGTTTTCGTCGGGCAATTTTACTTTGTCGTTCAAAAGGCTCAAATAAAATTGCATTTTTCCGGCATATTCCGGTATAAATTCGCCAATTTTCAGTTCTACGGCTATCAAACATTTCAAACGGCGGTGAAACAGCAGTAAATCAATAAAATACTCGTCACCCGTTTCTTCCACACGGTATTGATTGCCCATGAAACTAAAATCGCCGCCCATTTCAATCAAAAATTGGCGAATGTTGTTTACCAAAGCCGTTTCCAATTCGCGCTCCGAATGTTTGTCGGCAAGCCCCAGAAAATCGAAATTAAACTCGTCTTTTACAGCCAAAATAGCTTGATTTCGGTAATTTTCGGGCAAAATTTGCTCAAAATTAGTCTGATTGGTCAGATACAAAGCATAAGAATTGCCTTCGATTTGGTGGATTAGCACATTTTTTGTCCAGCCGTATTTTCGGGTCATTCGGATATAAAACTCACGTTCCAAATCGTCTTTGCATTTCTCGAAAATAATATAGTTATGTGTCCACCCAATTTCTCGCGCCATTGGCGCGAGAATTTCATTGTCCTTATAAATCAGGTAAAAATTACGCATTCGCCATAGATTACCTTTTGACCAGCCGCTTTGTCCGGGAAATTCTTCCTGCAAATCTTTTGAGACTTGCTCCACTATGGATTTTCCCCAACCGAATTGCTCTTGTTTTTCTACTATCATACGCCCAATGTCCCAATTCAGTTGTATTGCCTCTGTATTAACTGCTTTCATTGCAGCATATTGCGCCGTGCGAATACGCTGCTTTATGTCGGTTATGAACGAGTTGTAGGTTTGTTTTTCGGGGTGCATATTCTATAAATATTTTTCAAGATTTTCAGCAATTTTATCGATGCCCCAAATTTTCAGAGTTGCATTGTTCGCAGAATTAACTGCTTTTTTGATATTTTTAAAACTTTCTTCGCTATATTTAATGGTATCTATTTCATTTTTATCACTAATTGAAATCGGTGATAAAAGTATAGGAAGTCCATACACACCTGAAGCTGCATAAGTTGAATATTTTGTACTCTTAGCCACATCGCCTGTCATTCCTCCACTTTTACACTCAATATTAAGAAGCTGTCCGAATTTATTTAATATCAAAATATCAAATTCGTCAATAGCAGAATTTGCACCATCTTTAAAATCAATTTTTACACTTGTTTTAAAGTCAAGTATATCTTTGTTATTCTTAATTTTACAAACCACAAAATCTTCTAATAAATATCCAAATTTGCTCCTATTTTCACCATGATATTTACTAAAATCAAAATCAATAGTAGGCAAGTGTTTTTTTACTGCTTCCTCAAAAGTAATCGCATCTTTTCCATTACTTTCTATTAAATCCAACAAAAAATCTTTGTTTATTTCGTTACTCCCATCATTTGCAAAATATTTTTCACTTACCTTTTGAATAAATTCTTCTTCATTTATTTTGAAGAAATTATCCTTTTCTCTTTCGCCTTTAACCGATTTAATTTGAAAACCCATTAATTTTAAAGCAGTTTCAATATTAAAAGTTTTATCGTATTCCAATAAAGAATAGTCTTTTGCAAATATTTTTTGAAAATTTTTATCCGAAACAATCATTTGTCCTTTATTGCCTTCCAAATAGCAAACGAAATGTTCTTTGTTGGGTGTTTCAGAAATAATCTGATAAACAGCCATAACCAAAGGACGCTGTCCACCTGTGATGTTCCAAAAAATTTTGGATTTATCCTCGATTATTTTTATAAGTTTATCTTTTATCCTTTTTATATCGTTTAGCTCATTTTGTGTTAAAGTCAATTCAACTTTTGGCTTAAAACCAAGCAAATCATATAAATTCTTATCCCATTTTGCATTACCAAAGCGCAAACTATCGGTAATGGTAATATTTACAATATCGGTAAAACCTAATATTTTTGCAGGAATATAATTTACCGCCTGATTTAATGTGGATTGAATTACGTAAGTTGCATTACTTACTTTTTGTTTTAACTCTTCCATTGTATTGATTTCGTTTCGATTATTGAGGTTTTTCATAGTTTTTTTAACTTAAAATTTCAAATTGATTAAATCCAAATCGGGTTTCAGTTTCGTTTAATAATTTTTGAAAAGTGTCTCGTATTTTACTTGTGCTAAGTGTATTATCTAAATTTTTGAACACAAAAACACTTCCGGCAGGCAAGGCTTTTTTCATTTTCTTGGGTTTTCGTTCTTTTAAATCCCAACCACCAATAGAAAGTGGTGCAGAATTACAAACAGAAACAAGTTCCCAGTTTTTCAAATGGCTATTAAAAAGTTTTGTCCACGAAATAAAATCAAAGCTGTTTAAAATTAAAGGCGAACTTGCATATATTTTGAAAAATTCGTCTTTTTCAACAAAAACTTCCTGAGTGATTTTCAAAATAGCGTCTTTATACTCTGTAAAATTTACGGTTTTCCCTTCGCCTCCTAATTTCAAAATTCCGTTTTTTTCTAATTTCAAATCACCTTCAAGTTCATATTCAACCAAATAACTCCAACCTTCGTTAAAACGAAGCATTGGTATTCTGTATAAATTTCCATCTTCGTTTGTATTGGTCGAATTATCGCGTTTTATTCCGATTTTTGTTTCAGTGGTCAATATTTCATCTATTTTGAAAACAGCAATATCATTGTCGAACTGTTTCATGTATGGAACGAACGAATACACATCAATAAACGAGTTTTCAATGCGTTTTACATCTTTTTGGGGCATAACAATATATTTTGTTGAAATATTATTACTTACAACTTCTTCTTTAATTTCTTGATACCTTTCGGTATAAATATTATTCTCCTTATCGGTAAATAAATCGGCTGGTGCAGGCAGCAAAAACCTGTGATTCTTTTCGTCATATAAAAAAATTCTGCCAATACTTAATTTTTCTATGTCGGCTTTTTTTACTTTTTCATCAACCAATAAACGGGTGAAAATTGCTCCCCAAAAAACCGATGGAAATGGAATGAGCTTGGTTTCGATGGTGGTTTCTTCGCCCATCGAAAATGGTTTTCCATCGCGAAAAAACAGTGTGTCAAGAGCTTGTATTTTGATTGTTTTCATGTTTTTACAAAATTTAATGGGTTTTACGGATTAGAAAATCGCATACGTTCAGAAGTGAAAGAAAATTTTCAAAATCTTTTCCCTCGTATAATTGGATAATTAAGTCGGCAAATTCTTTGCTTTTTTGTTTTTTGTTTTCCTTAAAATTTGCTGCCCTTTCAATCAATCGTTTAAGTTCCGTATAAACCAATTCTCTATCCAATTCAATTTTACCTTCTTTATCCATCAACAAAGAAAATTCGCGGTTAAGATTGGTTATAAACGTTGTCGAAAATTCTTTTTCTTCAAGCTTTTGTATTCCAAGTTTTTTCAATATTTCCTGCAAAACCGTTGCATTTTTAGCTTCGTTATTGCCAAAACTCAATACTGCTTTTTCCATTTCGCCCGAACCTTTTAACACGGCAATTCCAAACGAATTTTTATCGGAATTTTCTTTGGCTTTGTCTTGCATACCGCTTGCCCAATTCATGGCGATGGAAAGAGGGTCTTTGTAGTGCGCAATGCTTATTCCGGCTGAAAAAGTTAAATGTTTTTCGCCTTGTTTAAATTTCTCTTTGTAATTATCTTGAATTGGCTTATTTACAATTTCGTTAAATTTACCTCTCAATTTTACAAGAACTTCAAACAAATGATGAATATTCACAAACCCCAGAAAATCGTCGCCTCCGGCGTAAATTGCTTTTCCTCTTGGCTCAATCAAATATTTAGAGGCTTCTTTTGAAAATTCACTTAAATAACCCGATAAATCTTTGTGATATATTTCATCACCTTCAACAAATTCACCCGAAAGCCATTTTCCCATGTTGTCGCCATCGAATTGAATGATTGCGTAATACTTGGTCAATGGAATTTGGGCTTCTTTTAACGATTTTGATAATTCCTTTTGAGCAGATTTTACTTTTTCATAAAGGTTTGAATTATTTTCAAAGTTTTCAAGTAAAATATTTTCTTCATAAAAGTATTCATCATCAAAATCTTCTTTTCCATTCATTTCATAGCCCAACTTTGTTTTACAATTCTGAATGTATTTTAATAGTAGGTCTTGATTGTCTTTCCATTTAAAAATATTCATAAAATCACAAAAGGCTTTCTGAGTTTTTTCATTTTCGTTTGCTTTCTCAAACATATCCAACAAAGCCACTTTTGCAGTCGAAGGGAAATTTGCAATTTTACCGTTTTCATAAACTCTTTTCAGAAAACTGATAGCCGACAAACCTTCGCCTTCTGCAAGTTGTTTTCTTGATATTTTTTTAAAATCATCTTTTTGTACAAGCAAAAAATCAGAATAGAAAATTTTATTTTTCTTTAAAATATCGTCTGCTTTATCACCTTTGCTTTTTCGGTAAAATTTTACATTCAACTCGCCGTTCAGCGCACATTTCCTGCCCGCATCTTCTTCAAAAGCATTAAAGACACGAGAATTTTTCACTCCGCCAAGCAATTTTTCAAGTGCTTTGTATTGAGTTAAATGATTTTCATTTTCATCGTATTTTTTGGCAGCCCAATAAAAACTGAAATAGTTTTTAAGTTGTTCCTTAGAATTTGGGTACAATTCCCAAACAGGTTTAGCCATTGTTTCTAAAAAACAATTTTGAATTTTCCGTTCTAATTCATCGCCAAACACTTTCATATTATCTTTTTCGATAAATGCCAAAATTCGGTGCGTTGCCGATGAATTTTCATATTTTTCTTTATCTGCAATTTTGTCTGGCAGTTTTGGGAAAATTATATCATTATTTTCATTTTTTTGAATTTCCGAAATTGCAAATTTCATCAAATCCGATAAAATTAAACTCCCCGCAAACAAATCTTGTGCTTTGCGGGCTTGTGCTATGAATGCCTGCACGGGGCTTATGGTGAAGAGGAATAAGTATTTTTTCATTTTAAAATTGAGTTATTAAAAACATGACAAACAGAACTGACAAATTCTTGTAATTTCCCTTCTTCATTGGGATTAGATAAAGAATGTACTAATTTTTGAACATTACCAGTAGTCCATTCTTCATTAAAAGTTTCCTTTACTCCAAAATATACTTTCCCTCTTTTTCGGCTTAATTGATTATCATTCAAATTTAAAATTGCAATGGTTTCTTCATCACCTTCAATTTTAATAATAGGATTTTTGCCAATAAAAGATAAATAGTATAAAAATTTGCTTTCAATATCTTTTTGTAAAGGGGTTAATTTAATTTTTTTATGCCCCCTTTTTAAATTACAAGTATTTTGAGTATCACAACTTGCCAGAAAATTATTAAAGACTAATTGCTTTTTTGAATTATGATGTATGGGTTGTAAATGCTCGATAGTACTATTTTCAATACCTATCAATTTTTCACAATAACAACAAAGAAAATATTGCTCCTTCAATAAATTACTTTTTATAACTTTTTTTAGTTCCGGAGTTAAATCGTTGTAATTCGCGTTTTTATTCTTTTTTTTCCAATTAGAAAATTCTATTGGTTCGTTTTGTTTTTTAATGTATCTCATTTTACGTACTTTTTAGTTTCATCATAGCATTGGCATGATAAAAAATAGGATTTTCGGAATCTGTTAATTTCAATAATACTTCTTGCTTAAAAATATTAGCTTCTGAAATCTTATTTTGTGCTATCAATTTAAAATATTCATCAATTTGCGCTTGAATAGATACTGCATTTTCGCCCATCAATTCTTCCAATATTTCACCAATTTCTCTACCTTTCGGATAAAAATCGGGTATTATAAACTCATTGTTTAACAATAATCGAATATTATTTGGTTTTAATGTATCAAGCACCAACGGACTATGCGTAGTAACCACGAACTGAATATTAGGGAATGTTTCTAATAATTTTGGCAAAACTTTTCTCTGCCATTTTGGGTGTAAATGCAATTCTATTTCGTCAATTAAAACAATTCCATGACCTTCTAATAGATTGATATTTTTAGAATTTGCAAGGTATAAGCGTCTTACAATATCGGCAACCAATGCAATAAGCGTTTTTTCGCCCGACGACATTTGATTTATGAACAATGTTTCTTTTCTTTCATTAGAAATTTTATCAATCAACATTTCATCGTATTTTTCACCCCACTCAATTCTCAAATTGGTGTATTTTGTTTGGTCGTCCGATAGAATTGAACTAATTGCTTTTTCAATAGCAATTAAAAAATTATTTTTCTTTTTAGAATATTGCAACTTAATTTTTTGCTGTTTATCCAAAGCAAGAAAAAACTGTTTAAAATTAAATTTCTCGGTTTCCAACGAACCTACGTAGGTATCAAAAAATTCAACGTGCAACAATTCGTCTTCTTTTATATATATTTTAGTATCAATAAAATCGGTTACATAGTAAGCTAAAACAGGTAGGTTGAAATCTTTTTTATTTTCAACAGACATGATTCGAATATTTTGCACAAAATCGTTCAAAATACTTTCATTTTTTGCATTTTGTTCTTCAAAATCGGTAAATGAAGTAATATTATCAGGTTTGGTTTTTATGGAAGATGCTATTAATCCAATTTCTTCATTTTGTTTTTCGTAATCCAATTCTACAAAAAGTATATTTTCATAAATTTCTGCATTATTGTTAATATTATCATTTCTTCTTTTTTCAATATCCAGAGGTTGAGGAAACTCAAATAATTTTTTATCGGTAATTTCATTTCTAAAATACATCAAAAAAATTGCAATAGCATCTAAAACAGAAGACTTTCCGGCTCCGTTGTTACCTATTAGAACGGTTAATCGTTTATCAAAATCAATGGTTACGCATTTTGCAAAACCTCTAAAATTTTGTAAACTTAATTTTTTTAATACAATATTATTCTTATTCATAAAACACTATTTATTAATTCATTTTGAATATCAAATTGTTTTTTTCTGCCATTTTCTAAATGCAATGTGGTTATAATCGGACAAAATCCTCTATTTGTTACAAAGGTAGAAATATAAATTGGTGAAGCAAATCTTGGCTTCTCACTTCCTAAGGCATTGTTATAATCTGAGCCATTTTTGCCCTTAACAATATGTGTTGCATTATTAATTTTGTATAACAAATTTACATTAGGTTCACCAATCTGTATTTTTTTTATATATGGAAATTCAATTTTTGATATAGATAACGATTGAATAATTGAATTTTTTAATACATATTTTTGTGGAACAATATTTTCAATAAGTGTAAAAATGTTTTCTATACTTTTTGGGAAATTCTCGTTTTTAATTCTAATGCTCCCCATACCTCTTCTTGCTCTATTTCCAAAACCACCCAAAATACAAACAATTGGAAATAAATTATTTACTAATTGCTCTGCATTTTCATTATTTGCAAGAAAACGAACATTAAAACTTTGTTTTGGTTCAAAAGCTTCCTTTTCAAAAGTTTTTTCTTTGTGAACTAATACTTTTTGCTTCCGAGTTATTAATTGTTTTGCATTTTCATGATTTTCGATGCTAATTGAAAAACAACTCCGCAAACTAATTTCTTTTCCGCTCTCATCTTTATAACTTCCACCAAAGATTTTTACTTCTTCTCTCTTCATGGTTTTTAAATCCAAATGCCCATTCATCGCCCGCCACCAGAAGCGCATCGCCCCTTTTATGCTTGGCGGGCGTAGTTCGGGAGTTTGACCGTCTGCTCCGGCGAGGAACATGGGTGTTATGGTTTCGCAGTGAAAGGTTATTGTTTTCATGGTTTTTTGTTTTATTTTCGTTTTATTTTTCCAAAATTATGTTCACTAACAATTTGCTTTTTGCCATTTTTTTTAGCTTTTAAAACTATAAAAAAGAAATTGAATAAAAAAATAAATTCCATTTTTTTTTATGAAATGGGGACTTTTGCCAATGAAATGCCTTTTTCGGCGTTTAACGAAAGGTATTTTTTCACAAATTGATATTATTTTATATGGCAAAATTAAAAAAATAGAATATAGATAGAAAAAAGTGATAATTAAATAGTTATACTTCAAAAAAACAAAGTATATATCTCTGATTTTCAATAGTTTAAAAATTATTTTACAAAAATATTTTTTTATAACATACCTCAAAAATTAGTTAAAAATAGCCGAAATAATGCCGCCTACCAAGCTCAAAATTATCCGAAACAGAACAGCCCAAACCACAATAAAGCCAACAGCTCCCACAAAACTTTCCGGTTCTATCCAGTCCCAAGCCCAAATGCCCGTTAAAATACTTACTATCAAGGTAATACCCCACATTAGGGCAATTACTAAGCAACCTTCTTGCGAATGATTTGAATTATCGTACATCATGTTAAATAAAATTTAGTGAATAAACATTTTTTTTGACTGCAAAATTAAGAAACAAAAAAACGCACTTCGTGTCCACTTAAAACTAAAAAACATTTTTAACATAAAAAAAATAAATTACCAGATTATTTTTTTATATGAAACCTAAATAAATAGCAAATATAAGCTATTTTATACAAAATACCGATAAAAACCAAGAAGTCAAGTAGTATATTATCAATTAGTTACAATCCATAAAGCACCTTAATAAACACCTTATTCGCACTTTATTCGAGCCTACAAAGCACTTTATTCGAGCCAGCATACATCTTCACGAAAGAAGCATTGAAAAAGTCAAAAAATAAATTTTCAGATAATTTAATTTTTTCACAAATCCGTTTACAAATTTAAAAAGAACTTATATCTTTGTACCGATAAATTTCTCGCGGTTTTTCTATCTTTTTGTAGAAAATATACTTGAGAATTTTAGATATTAAACTGATTTTTGAATTATAAATTATAAAAATAAATGGATTTACTATTTTATAACGAATTAGATACCAAACAAATAGAAAAAAATTACAAAAAAGTAATTGATTATTTACGAACCGATAATTTTAAATCGGCTGAGATAAAAAAAATGCAAAACAGCGGCTTTTATCGTGCCAAATTAGATGAAAAAAATCGGCTGCTGTTTAAATTTTCAAATTTCAACAACAAAACCTATATTCTCATACTTGAAGTCATTTTAAACCACGATTACGAAAAATCAAAATTTTTGCGGGGTGCCGAAATTGACGAATCCAAAATATCGCCCATCGGCACAATGAGCGATATTCCAACCGAAGATATTAAACCACTGCCATTTATAAATACCAAGCACAAACATTTTTACATGTTAGACAAAATTTTGTCTTTCGACGAACATCAGCAAGAAATTTATCAAGCACCAGCTCCGCTCATCATCATCGGTTCGGCGGGTAGCGGCAAAACGGTGCTAACACTCGAAAAACTCAAAAAATTAAAAGGCAATATTGCCTATATTTCGTTGTCGCCGTATTTAGTCGAAAATGCCGAAAAGGTCTATTATTCAAATAATTACAACAACGAAGAGCAAGATGTTGATTTCTTATCGTTTCGCGAATTTATAGACGGAATGAAAAAAACCTCTAAACAAGAGCTTAATTATCAAGCCTTTGAATACTGGTTTCTCAAACACCAAGCAAATGCAAAAATTAAAGAACCCTACAAAATTTACGAAGAATTTAAAGGCGTACTCACCGGTTCGGTGCCTGATGCTGCCTTTTTATCCAAAGACAACTATTTGAATTTGGGAGTAAAACAGTCCATTTTTTTGAAACAAGAACGCGAAAAAATATACGAAATTTTTGAAAAATTTAGGGCTTGGCTTTCGGAATCGGATTATTTCGACTCCAATATTTTAGCTTTTGACTATTTGAATTTGGCACAAAAAAAATACGATTTTGTAGTAGTGGACGAGGTGCAAGACATCACCATTATTCAGTTAAAACTTATTTTAAGCACACTCAAAACACCGAATCATTTTATACTCAGCGGCGACTCAAACCAAATTGTTCACCCAAACTTCTTCTCATGGTCGAAAATAAAAACCATGTTTTATTTCAGCGATTTACAATCTACTTTGACTCGAATTTTATCTACAAATTACCGAAATTCAAAAGAAATTACTGAACTTTCAAACACACTTTTGAAAATAAAAAACGCCCGATTTGGTTCCATCGACAAAGAAAGCACCTATTTAATCAACTCAATTTCAACCAATAAAGGCGAATTGAAATTATACGACGACAATACAAAAATAAAAACCGAACTCAACACAAAAACGGTAAACTCGGCAAAATATGCCGTTTTGGTAATGAATAACCAACAAAAAACACTTGTAAAACAATTTTTCAAAACACCGCTCATTTTCTCCATTCAAGAAGCAAAAGGTTTAGAATACGAAAATATTATTCTGGTAAATTTCACAAGCTCTTACGAAAACGAATTTTACGAAATCACACGCGGAGTTTCGTCCGAAATGCTCACGGACGAATTAATTTATTCGAGAGCTAAAAACAAGGAAGACAAAGACTTAGATGTTTATAAATTTTTTATCAATTCACTTTATGTTGCCTTTACACGCGGTATTCGCAATATTTACATGATTGAAAAAAATACAAAACAAAGATTGTTAGAACTTTTAGAGCTAAACAAAACCGAGCAAAAACTAACCATAGAAAACCAAAAATCGAGCGCGCAAGAATGGCTCAACGAAGCCAAACGACTTGAAATGCAAGGAAAATACGAACAAGCTCAACAAATCAGAGACCGAATCAGCGGAATAGATTATCTTTCGCCCGAAGAATATAATGATTTAAGAATAAGAGCCTTAGACCCCACAAAAACGGAACAGGAAGTCAAACGCGAGCGTAAAGACTTGTACAAGTATGCCGAATCGCGAAAACGAATTGACGACATTCGCAGCCTTGCCGAACTCAAATTTCAACGTGCCATTTTGTTTATGCAAGATTACAAAAAAACGCAAAAAGAATTTACAAAAAATATTAGAGTAGAAAACTTGGGCAACATTACCAAAGCTATAAACACCTTTGGAACAGATTTTAGATGCTTTGAAGAAGAAATGACCGGATTAATTTATGCAGTAAAATTAAATTCAGACAAAATGATAGATTTCTTTTTGCAACAAGAAGTCGATATTCTCGCCAAAGACAGCATCGATTTTAACGCTTTTCAGCATTTTTTGCGAATTTATGTGGAAGAAAACCGCCGTTTTCAAAAACAAAATGCCAAACAAACAAGCGTTCAGACATCTAAAAACCGATTGTTTAAATATTTCGACCAATTGCGTCCGCAACACATCAAATTTCAGGTAGGCGAACACATGGTAAAACTCAACCCCACTTCGATGCTCTATTTTATGATTTATGCCTTGAAAATAATTTCCAAAATACCAAATTTCAGAACACAAGAAGGCTTTGCAATTGCCGATTTTGTTGATTTTTTTGAATTTTTACCCGATGCTATAATTCCCGAAAAACGAAAAAAACGGCAATACATCAATTCGCTGCTTGCAAACAATGAAGTAGAAAGAGATTATATGTATAATCGATTTATTTTCAAGCGTGTAGGACACGGAATTTACAACATAAACCCTGATTTGATTTTTATAGAATAAAAAAGACATCAATAAAAATCAGACGAATCGGCTTGCTGGGTCTGTGCTATTAAATAAAAACCTTGCGCAAAATATTGAGCTAACTTCAAAATTATCAAATATTTAGATGTTTAAAATAGTTCCCAATATTTTAACAAAAAAAAAATCAATGAAAGACAAAGCAAACCAAAGAAAATCAACTAATTTCAAAACCATCGAGCGGTTAATTTTAGTGGACAGATATTTGGGCGAAGACAACTATACGCTCGAAAAAATGAGCGAAATGTGCAATAAAAATTTAGATATTCAAATTGAAGTCCGCACCATAAAAGACGACATCAGACGTTTGCGCCAATTAACTGAAATACATGATGTTAAAATAAAAATCCACCAAAGAAAATTCTATGGCTATTCGCAAAAAGATTTTTCTTTTTTTGGAAATCCGCTTTCGCTAAACGATATTCAAACGCTCAATGAAATACAGTTAATTCTCTCACAATTAAAGCATTACAGTGCATCTGAGCGCGTAAACGAAATGCTCAAAAAACTCAAAAAACGTAATTATTCCATTGAATTGAACAACGAAAATCTGATTGTTTTAGAGCAAAACGAGCAACTCAAAGGGCTTGAATTTTTTGACACAATCA
>DYNA01000095.1 GCA_020721325.1 Paludibacter propionicigenes | reverse complement strand
ATAATTTAAAATTTTTTGGTTAAATTCGGGATAAAAATTCTCAAGTTTCACTTGGATAATAGTTGGTTCATTAGTTAAGAATATATTGTATAATTGATTGTTCTGCTGAATTTCTATTAATAATTTCTTAAATTCATTTACAATTTTTACAGAAACAACTTCCTCATGGGAGTGTAAAATATCGTTTGTAAAATTTGGATACTTTTCACTAAAACGAGAAAATCGAACTAATTTTTTCAAAATATACGAAATAATCAATAAGTAAAGTCCATTTAACATAGGTGCAAACCATTCTTTTAGCATTTTTTTCTCTAAAAAAAAATATTCATCTACTAAATTTAAATAACTTTTTTTTATATAATTTACCGTTTTATATTTTTTAAATATACCAAAAGTTGTTTGTTCAAACTTTTTTTTATGAATCGGAAAGATTAAAAAAGCTTGCAATAAATTAAAAGTCAATTTTAAAGAAGATAAAAAGTCCATTTTTATTCTAATATCCTTAATATCATACTCTTCCATATTTAACATTTCAATATATTTTTTACTAATTTTGTCCCCAAAAGGTAAAAATAATAATAAATTTTGCCAAGATGTAACATTATAGTATAATCTCCCATAAATACTATCCGCCATATTTTTTAAATATGGCAATAATAAATCTACATACTTTTTTTTAACTTTTAAACATTTAATCATCTCATTATAAGCTACATAATATGTATATTTAACGAACGAAGCACTTAAAGGAAGTGTTATATCAGGGTAATTTTCACCAATGTTGGAATTGTCCCAAATAATTGATTTTTCATTCTTTAGAACCGTTATAGGGCGAATTTGCAGCCAAAAAATTTTGTTCTCAAAAATTGCAAATTCAACATCTATAGGGGTTTTCTTTAATTTTTCAAGTTTTTTTATCGTTTTTATAAGTTGTGAACTAATTTTATTAATCTGGTTCTTAATTTCACTCAAATTAACAGATATTTGCTTATTGCATTGTCCATCGAAAATTTCTCCATAAAAAATATCATTTTCGGATAAATAGATTACTTTTTGGTCGATAACTTTAAAATTTAAAGCTTCAAATTTACCTGATACTAAATTTTCTCCCAAACCCGGTATTATATTTATCAACATTTCATTAGAATAAATATTATTAGGATTTTTAGAAAAAATAACTCCTGAAAAACTTGGATTTACCATTTCTTGGATAATAATTCCATACATAAAATTAGAATCAATATTACCATATTTTTTTTTAATTTTTTTTTTATAAGAATTTAAAACAGATGCGATAGCTTGTGGCAAATTATCAACTTTTACATTTATTTCTGTATTAAAAAGCCCAGCAAAGGAGAGAATACTTCCATCTTCTATTGAGGTACTGGAACGAACCGCCCAAAGAGAATCTCTACTAATATAATATCTTTTTATCCAATCATTTACTAAATTATAACAACTACTTTCTTTGCTTTCCAAAGATAAAAGCAAAGAGAAAGAAATCAAATAATAATCCGGTACTTTGAGATTTTGCATTTCAAGCCAAGCCAACCCAGATGCTTTTGCACCAAATTGGCTGATTTCAGATGTTTTTACTTCAGTACTTTTAATAATATAGTCCATTTTTAGTTTTATATTTTAATATGATACAATTTTATTGATAGTATTCAAAAATAGAGAAAAAATTTAGGTAATATACTATTTTTTTTTATTTTTGTAAAAAAAAAATTGATTCAAAAAAGTAAAATAAAAAATGGAAACAGTATTAAGCGGTATTCGCCCCACAGGAAATCTGCATTTAGGAAATTATTTTGGTGCAGTAAAGAACTTTTTAAGAATGCAAAATGAAAATAAAAGTTTCTTTTTTATAGCTGATTATCATTCACTTACAACCCACCCAACACCTCAGGATTTACATAAAAACGTTAAAAATGTTTTGGCAGAATATTTAGCCGTAGGACTTGACCCTGAGATAGCAACTATTTACATTCAGAGCGATGTACCCGAAATTCCGGAATTGTACTTATTACTCAATATGAATGCGTATATTGGTGAATTAGAGCGCACTACATCGTTTAAAGATAAAGTAAGAAGCCAACCTGATAATGTTAATGCCGGGCTTTTAACTTATCCGGTATTAATGGCTGCCGATATTTTAATTCACAATGCCGACAAAGTACCGGTAGGAAAAGACCAAGAACAAAATCTTGAAATGGCAAGAAAATTTGCCAGAAGATTTAATCAGATGTACACCGAATATTTTAAAATTCCCCAAGCGTATAATTTTGGTGAAGAGTTAGTTAAAATACCGGGCTTAGACGGAACTGGAAAGATGGGAAAATCGGAAGGAAACGGTATCTTTTTAATTGATGAACCTAAAGTTTTAAGGCAAAAAGTTATGCGTGCCGTAACCGATGCCGGTCCCACTGAAAAAGACAGCCCAATAGCTGAACCAATTCAGAATTTATTCGACATTATGAAAGTTGTTTCTACTCCCGATACCTTACAATTTTTTATTGATAAATACAAATCGTGCGAAATTAGATATGGAGATTTGAAAAAACAATTAGCTGAAGATATTTTGTCTTTTACCAATCCGATAAGAGAAAGAATTATTGATATAACTAATAATGAGCAATATCTAAGCAAAGTTGTAAAAATGGGTGCCGAAAAAGCGCGCGAAAGTGCTTCAAAAACATTGAAAGATGTAAGAAGTATTATTGGTTTCAAATCTTTTTAACATCTTCTTTTCAAAAAATGTTTTGTATTAATTCAAAATTACTTTATATCAGATTTTTCAAATTTAGATATAAATAAATATAATATAACATTTCCTTTTCAAATGTACATTAACAAAGTTGAAAAACTTTGTTAATGTGTAATTAAAAATAAATTAAACTCTAATTTTTTTCTTTCTATTTTACCAAAATATTTATTTTTTCTTATCAATCCAAACAGAATGATTTTTTTTAAACCGTGTGCAATTTTATCAAAATACTCTTTTACAAATGAAGAAAATCAAGAAATAACTTCATTTTTTGAAACAATTCAAACAAATCAAAACAAACAAATTGCATTTTTTGAATATTGCAAAAAATGGAAAATAGCTCCGTGGATTTTTGTGCAAATGCAACGCTACGAGTTTTTATTTTTTTTAGACAAAAATGTCCAAAATAATTTCTCAAATTTTTACAAAAAAATTAAAATTCAAAATGAAAATAGGAACAATGAAGCATTGCATTTTTCAGATAAATTTAAAAATACCGGAATAGATGTCATAATTCTAAAAGGAAACTTATTTATTCATAGCATTTACAACGATGTTGGGTATAAAAAAATGAATGATTTTGATATGCTAATTCAACCCAAAGACTGGAAAAAAGTTCAAGAAATTTACGAACACTTAAATTATATTCCCTTAGGTTTTGGCTGGACAGGTGAAAAACAAGAACCGGCTAAGTTTAGTCACGCAGGAATGTCGTTTATTAGTGCTAATTATCAATGTATTACAGGCACTCAATGGGGGTTAAAATCACCAACTTCAAAATACAAACTCAACATACAAAAAATTTGGAATGCAACAAAAGTGTTTGATTTTTATGGACTTAGACTGAAACAATTATCACCGGAATACAATATTTTGCATTTAATTTTACATATAGGAATTTACAAAATAGGTATTCGCGATTGTATGGATATTTACAATATTTTTATCACTCAAACAATTGATAAAGAGCTACTTTATCAAATAATAATTGAATCAAATGCCATAGACAAAGCCTATTTTGCATTTAAACTTTGCAATTTATGCGCTCACGTTTTAGATGAAAATTATATTGAGCGTTTTAAACCAAAAAAGGAAACTTTTATAACAAAAAGATTGCAATCACGATTGAAAATGGCAAAAAAAACAGGTGATTTTCAACTTTCGTACAACGATTATTTTCATGAAATAGAAAATAATGTATTTTATTTCAATTTATTTCCTTATTTTCATAAAAAAATATACTTTTACGCGCGTATTGTAAAATATATTTTTCTTCCGAAAAAAGAATTGGCTTTTAAATTAATTGATTTCTCTGGAAAACCTACTTTTTTAAAATATCTTGAAGCTCGCTGGAAAGCTCCAAGATATGGTTTTCAATTAATCGGTGAAGAAATTGGTCTTTCAATAACTTTTTTGCTATTTTTCAAACTTTTTTTTGATACTTTTTTATCATTAAAAAATTACATTTTTATAAAAGAATCTTATTTTGATTATTTGAAAAAACGAAATATTAATGTAGAAAATATAAAACAAGCTGTAAAAGAAATTGAGTAGTTCTTAATATTTTCTTAAAAAAATAATTAAATATTACTAAATTATCGTTGCTTATGATAAAAGTAATAAATTCATATCGTAAATTCTATTTAATTGTATTTTCATTTTGGACTTTATTCTTGATTGGTTTATTTTTTATTGAATATATAAAAACAAAAGAAGAAGCTCAGAATCTGGCAATTACAGAAGCACGCGCACATTTTAATAAAGATATAGCTTTGCGAAGTTGGGTTTCGCTGCACGGAGGTATTTATGTACCGATAGATAGTGCAACGCCACCAAATCCGGCACTTTCGCAGATACCGGAGCGAGATATTATTACGCCAAGCGGAAAAAAATTAACACTTATGAATCCAGCTTATATGCTTAGACAAATGAACGAATTTTTTTCTAAATATTATGGTATTCAAGGACATATAACAAGTAAAAAGCTTATTAGGTTGGCAAATAAACCAGACAAATGGGAGCTGAACGCGCTCAATGAATTTGAAAAAGGAAAAAAAGAAATCATCAACTATTCTAAAATTAACGGACAAGATTATTTAAGGCTCATGCAGCCTTTGATAACCGAAAAATCATGCTTGAAATGCCATGAACATCAAGGGTATAAAGTGGGCGATATTCGCGGTGGAATAAGCATTTCGATACCTATGAAAAGCCATTGGCTGCGTTTTTACGAACACAATTTTCGAAATTTTATTGTACTTATTATCATTTGGTTTTTTGGTGCTTTGGGGCTTGCTTTTACATATAAAAAGCTCAAAATAAGCTGGTTGAAAAAAAGAGAAATTGAAGATAATTTAAAAATTCAAAACAAAGAATACTCTACTTTAAACGAAGAATATCTGACTTTAAACGAAGAACTCAAATATTCGATTCAAAAAATAGCTGAAAGTGAAGAAAAATTCAAAGCCATTGCAAATCAATCTATTGACGCTATTATACTGAGCAATGATTTGGGATATTTTGTTTATGCAAATCCTGCATTTCTAAAATTAGTTGGGTATTCAGAAGAGGAAATTTATTCTATAAAAATATCCGATTTAACCAATGAAAACATCTATAATGAGTATTTTTTGAATGAAAAAGAGAATAAAGATTTTTTCCCAATAAGGATAAATTTGCGTAACAAAAATGGAAATGAAGTTTTTACCGAAGTATTAAGAAATACCATAATAATTGATAATAAAAAAGTTATTTTATCAACGATAAGAGACATTAGTGAGCAAATTCATAAAGAACAAGAGCTAATTTTAGCAAAAGAAAAAGCGGAAAAAAGTGATAAATTAAAAACTGAATTTATCCATAATTTGTCGCACGAAATTAGAACACCTTTGAATGGTATTTTAGGCTTTTCCGATTTACTTTCAAAACCCAATTTATCTACCGAAAAACAAAACCTGTACATCGATATTATCAAAAACAGCGGCAAATTGCTGCTCAGAACCATCAACGACATTTTGGAAATTTCGCAACTCGAAACGCAACAAATTTTCTATTCGGAAAAAACGATTTGCTTAAACTATCTTTTACTGGATTTATTTACTGAATTTGAAACGGAAGCCAAAAATAAAAAACTATCTTTTTATTTACAAAAAGCCTTAAGCGACTACGAAAGCATCATTTTAACCGACGAAGCTAAATTAAAATCCATAGTAAAAAAATTACTTGAAAATGCCGTAAAATTTACTCATTCGGGCTTTGTAGAATTTGGTTATACTATTTTAAAGGAAAATAAAAATTATTTTATACAAATTTATGTAAAAGATACTGGTATTGGGATTAAAGAAAATATGTATAATGCTATTTTTGAGCGTTTTGTACAAGAAGAGGCTGACATTTCACTACACTCAGGCGGGTTGGGTTTGGGTTTAACCATAGCGAAAGAAAAAGCAAAGATATTAAATGCCAAAATACATTTGGAATCGTCAAAAAATAAAGGCAGTACTTTTTACCTTACTTTTAAAATTAAAAACAATGAGCTAACTTATAAAAATGAGCTATTAAAACTGCTTTCGGCTAAAAATTTTAATAAAATAAAAATACTTGTTGCTGAAGATGAAGAAACTAATTTTCTATACATAGAAAGCTTATTTACAGAAGATTATGCAGATACTTTTCTTATTTTGCATGCACGAAACGGTAAAGAAGCAATCGATATTTGTACCGAAATAGTTGAAATAAAACTGGTATTATTGGATTTAGAAATGCCGGTTTTAAATGGATTTCAGGCTGCAAAAGCTATTCGAGAAATAAAACCCGATTTGCCCATCATTGCCCAAACAATTTATGCAGATACTTTTGAAATGGAAAAAGCGCATAAAAACGGGTTTAATGAAATCTACACCAAGCCTTTAACAGATATTGTCGTAAAAAAAATGATTGAAAAATACATTAATCCTCAGCATCGATAAATCGCTCGTTTTTCTTTGATTTAATGGTATTAAACAATAAAACTCCGGCTAAAAAAATTAAAAAAATTCCAATCATTAAAATCGTTCCGGTAATATTTAACTCTTTATTGCCATCTTTGCTGAAAAGCCAAATACTCAATATGATAGCTACAATTCCAAAAAAACCTACGCTTCCGCCAGCAATATACAAATTGGCTGCATTTACCTCCTTTATTTTTGTTTTTTTCAGATTAATATCTGTCCATTTTTCATTCAAAAGAATATTTTCACTTTTGAACAGTTTCCAAGGCAACTGAAAATTTGAAATCGGACCCGAAATCTCGTCGTCCCAGTATTTATCCTCAAAGCGCAATCTTCCACCCCAATAACTAAGCATTTTTAATTCAGCTTCCTCAAATGCCAGTTCAATATCATTGGTTTCTACCACGTATTTAAAAAATATTTCGGCAAAATCGCTGGCTTCAAAACGATTTAATTTGTTTGAAATTCCAATTACTGCCGGAACTCCCAATTCTATCAATCGCGAAGCCATCTGTTCGCTGGCGTTGCCGTTGAGAACAATAAAACGCAACTCTTCCAAATCCGCTATTTTTTGAATGTGTTCATTGAACGTTTTATCAGTAAAATCGGCTAATAAATTTTCTTCTTTTGGAATATCGGTTGAATAATAAACCCCGAAAACATTGGAATTGATGTTTTTATCATAAATTTCATGTATCAATTTTTCAAAACTGATATTGCCATAAGTTAAAACATCAATGTAGCCATCGCGAGAAAATTCATCTAAAATATCTTCTATTTTTATTCGCTCCCGAATTAAATTGCCTTCACTCGATTTTTCTCCAAAACCTAAAACCAAAATGGGATGTATGCTTGTAACCACGTCTGATTGTTTTTTTTACTTGAAAATTAATAAAAAGTATTTCCTTTTTTTGCAAAATATTCTAAATTTTTAGAGTTTGCTTTTTTAAAAAAAATATGAAGGATATTTTACAAATTAAAAGCATAAAAGTAATGAAAACATTTTATATAAACTATTTTTTTTTGAAAAAAATGAATTTATTGGTCAATTATTTCCATCTTGCGCATTAAAAAAGAAGCATTTAGATTCTTACTAATACCATTTTTTATTTTATAATCGAATAATAATTTATCTTGATTTATTTCCACTTCAAAACATCGGTTTATTATTTTACCATTCATCTCTTCCTCCAATTTTCCAAGCATTATATCATGAGTAGCTATTAATCCACAGGCATTTTGTTTTACCAATTGCAGTATAAAAGCACGCGACCCGTAATGCTTGTCGTTTGAATTGGTTCCGCGCAACATTTCATCTACAATTACAAACAATTTTTTACCGGTTTTTATTTCTCTAATAATGCTTTGCAAACGTTTCAATTCGGCATAAAAATAAGATTCGTTTTTACTTAACGAATCGTTGGCTCTAATGCTGGTAAACAGCTCAATAGGAGTAAATTCAAAACTGCTGGCACAAACTTTACTTCCACACATTCCCAAAATGATTTGCAAAGCCGTTGTGCGCAAAAAAGTGCTTTTTCCTGCCATATTTGCTCCCGTTACTATGGCAAAACTGCCCCGACCTATGAGCTTAAAATCGTTGCAAACCCTTATTTTTGAGGGAATAGACGGGTGTCCGGCATTTTTTATATCGTAAATAAAATCAGTATCCGAAACTTTGGGAAATACAAAATCTTCATTGGCATAAGCAAATCCGGCAAAACTCGATAAAACATCATACTCTTTTATAACATTTAACCAATCCGTAATCTTTTGTTTATAATTGCTTTGCCAGCGTTCAAGACGCAAAATCAAATGTAAATCACTTAAAAACAAAAAATTAGATACAAAAGCAATTAAAAAATTCATTCGCTGGTCTAATGCACTCAAAATGGTTTTTAATTCTTTGACCGATTGCGAGGCAGAAGTTTTATCCTTTTTTAAACTTTGCTTCAATCCATTTAACTTAACTGCCTCAAAATCTTTTGTTTCTATAAGGTTTAAAAGCAAAGCATAGTGATTTAATATTTCACCCGATTGATTTGTTTTTTGATGTATTTTATTGATTTTTTTTATAAAAAAACTCAAATACACCAATTGTAAAATTCCCGAAAGGAAGAAAAATTGAACCGAAATAACTTTAAAGATAGATAAGAACAGCAAAATGATGGTAATGGAAGGTAAAAACCATCTGAAAAAGCGAATATTTTTGTTGTTTAGAAAATAAAATGGTTCATTTAACCAATTTAATACTATTTTTTTATTGGTTTCTTCAATTTTATAGTCGTTTTTCTCTTTATTTTCGTTGTAAGTCTTCAAATGTTGCCTGCCCAAAGCCTGAAAACCCTGTCGCCAATCCAATTCTTTGCTCAATTCGCTTATGGCTTTCTGTCGCATTTCAATTTCCTGCTTTTCCAAACAAGGCGTGCAAAGCATTTGCGCCAAATAATTTTGCCCAATTACTGTTGCACTTCTATTGAGAAAAACAAAAATGGAAGATTCTCCAAACAAATCTAAATCGGCAGCGTATTTGTGATGCCGGTCTGTGTAATCTTTTCCGGTGTAAATACCTGATAATTCGTAATTTAACAAATCTATTTCGTGGCGATTTATCGAAATTATATTTTCCAAAAATTGAATTTTCAAATTCATTCGATACGAAATCTGAACGAAAACTAAAAATAATAACATTAAAAGCAATAATAAACTAATCAGGTAAATTACTTCTATTTTTTTTGATAAAAAAATCAAAACAATCATACTTATAAAAAGAAAAAAACGCACATAAACGATAAGCGTGCTTTTTCGTTTTTGTTTTTGCAACAAAAGCGAATGTTCATTTATTTTTTCTTGAAAAATCATTTTTTAAACTTTTTTCATTCGTTTTTTAATAAAAAAACAAAATAAGAAAATATTTTTTTTCTCTTTATTTTTAGAAATTATCGTCATAAACAAAAGAAAAACAGAACTTTAGAAAAGTTATATTCGTTAAACTTTTCTTTTTATCCAATTTTTTTTTAAAATTAACAGTTTACAAATTTATATAATTTTTATTTGATTAACTTTGAATATTAAAAAAATTAAATTTTTTTTACATAACAAAATTATTTTTTTATACTATGAAATTTAGAACTGAAATAATTATTGAAAAAGCGGCTTTTGATTTGAATCTGAATAATAAAATCCTATTTTTAGGTTCTTGTTTTACCGAAAACATTGGCAACAAGCTCAAAATCAATTGGTTTGAAACACAAATCAATCCATTCGGAATTATTTACAATCCCTTTTCGGTAAAAAAAAGTTTAGACCTTTTAATCGAAAACAAACCATTTGAAATCAGCGACTTGATAAATCAAAACGGACTTTGGCATAGTTTTTCGCATCACAGCCGCTTTTCGGGAATTGATGCCAACGAAGTTTTAGAAAATATCAACGAAACATTGCACTCTTCGGCTATTTTTTTACAAAAAGCAGACTATTTATTTATCACTTTCGGCACGGCTTGGGTTTATTTTTGGCAACAAACGGGCAGTGTTGTATCGAATTGCCATAAATTAGACCCAAAACATTTTAAACGCGAAATACTTGATGTTGAAACAATTACAAGCGAGCTTTCTCAAACTTTCGATTTTTTGCATCAATTCAACCATTCGCTAAAAATTATTTTTACCGTAAGCCCCGTTAGGCACTGGAAAGATGGAGCGAATGGAAATCAATTGAGCAAAGCCACTTTATTTTTGGCTATTGAGCAGTTGAAAAAAAAATACCCGTTTATTTTTTATTTTCCGGCTTATGAAATTTTGATGGACGACTTGCGCGATTATCGGTTCTATGCCGATGACCTTTTACACCCCAACCCATTGGCTATCAATTACATTTACGAAAAATTTTCGCAACACTATTTTAATGCTCAAACGCAAAACCTTTTAAAACAAATTGAATCCATCGAACGCGCTAAAGCTCATAAACCTTTTAATTTGGAAACCGAAGAATATGAAGCGTTCCGATTGCAACTTCAATATAAAGAAGAAAATTTAAAAGTTTTGATAAAAAAAGGAAAATGATAACTGAAAAATAAGAAAGAATGATTTTTTTATAAAAAAAAGATTTTTCTAAAAAAAATAAAAAAAATATAGTTTTCAAGAATTTAACCATAAATTTAAGGGGTTGTTTGTGAAATTTATGTTAAATTTTCAGAATAACCCCTAAAAAATTTGCAAATATGAAAAAAGTATGTATTTTTGTAAAAAAAATAAAAGAAATCTTTTTTTATAAAAAAATAAAAATAAAATGGGAAAACTAAGATTTAAAGCATTAGAAGATTTAATTTCAAACTCGCGCGAACTGCTTGAGTTTAATTTCACAAAACGCAAAGCATCAGAATATTATGGCGAAAATGTATTCGATGTGGATACCATGCAAAAATATGTTTCAAAAGAAGCTTACAAAAGCGTGTTGGAAGCCATTGAAAAAGGTACAAAAATAGACCGCAAAATGGCTGACCAAATAGCTGCCGGCATGAAAGCTTGGTCGATTGAAAGAGGCGCAACTCATTATACTCACTGGTTTCAGCCATTAACGGGCAATACCGCCGAAAAACACGATGCTTTCGTTCACATTGATAAAAATGGAAGACCTTTTGAAAATTTTGACGGAAAACTTTTGGTTCAACAAGAACCCGATGCTTCGAGTTTTCCGAGTGGTGGTATTCGCAACACCTTTGAGGCGCGCGGTTACACGGCTTGGGACCCTTCATCTCCGGCTTTTGTAATAGACGATACGCTTTGTATTCCAACTATTTTTGTGGCTTACACGGGCGAGGCTCTGGATTATAAAACACCTTTGATTAATTCGTTAACGGCTTTAAGCAAGGCGGCTACGGAAGTTTGCCAGTATTTTGACAAAGATGTTACCAAAGTTCACGCCAATTTGGGTTGGGAACAAGAATATTTCTTAATCGACGAAAGTCTTTGTTTGGCACGCCCCGACATTTCGCTTACCGGACGTACTTTGATGGGACATGCCTCATCGAAAGACCAACAGCTTGATGACCACTACTTTGGCGCGATTCCCATTCGCGTAAAGCGGTTTATGCAAGACCTTGAAATAGAAGCTCACAGATTGGGTATTCCATTGAAAACCAGACACAATGAAGTTGCTCCCAACCAATTTGAGTTTGCTCCTATTTATGAAGAAGCCAATCTTGCCGTTGACCACAATCAATTGGTTATGGCTTTGATGAAAGATATTGCCAAAAAACATAAATTTAGAGTGCTTTTGCACGAAAAACCGTTCAAAGGTGTAAACGGTTCGGGAAAACACAACAACTGGTCGATGGAAACCAACACGGGCGTAAATTTGCTTTCGCCGGGCAAAAATCCTAAAAGCAATTTGCAATTCCTAACTTTCTTAATCAACACAGTAAAAGCGGTTTACGACCACGCCGACCTTTTGCGTGCCAGCATAGCATCGGCAAGCAACTCGCATCGTTTGGGCGCAAACGAAGCTCCACCGGCTATTGTTTCGGTATTTTTAGGTCAATATTTGACCAAAATGCTCGAAGATTTTGGCGGAAGAGTGAGCGAAAAGAAAATGACCCCCAATGAAAAAACCGAATTGAAACTCGACATTGGAAAAATACCGGAAATTTTACTCGACAACACTGATAGAAACCGAACTTCTCCTTTTGCTTTTACCGGCAATCGATTTGAGTTTCGCGCGGTGGGTTCGGGCGCAAACTGTGCTTCGCCCATGACGGCTCTTTGTACAGCGGTAGCCGGACAGCTCGAAGAGTTTAAAATTGATGTAGAAGCCATTGTAAGTAAAGGTGTTAAAAGAGATGAAGCCATTTTCCAAGTCTTGAAAAAATACATTGAAATAGCCAAACCGGTTCTTTTTGAAGGCAATAACTATTCAGAAGAATGGGCTAAAGAAGCCGAAAGACGCGGACTTACCAATATTAAAAATGTGCCGGAAGCTTTGGAAGCTTTGGTGAGCGAAAAATCAATTGCGCTTTTTGAAAAAACGAAAGTTTTAACCAACCGCGAATTGCACGCTCGACACCACATTTTGGAAGAAGATTATACCATGAAAATTCAAATTGAAGCGCGTGTTTTGGGCGATTTGTCTATCAATCACATCGTTCCGACTGCCGTAAAATATCAAAGCGAATTGATAAATAATGTTCAAGGTTTGAAAGATATTTTTGGCGAAGAAGAATACAAACAGCTTGCTGGCAATCGATTGAACTTAATTCGCGAAATTTCGGAACACATAAGCTCTATCAAAGCGCAAGTAAACGACATGATTGAAGCCCGAAAAATAGCCAATAAATTGGACAATCCGGTTGAAAAAGCCAAAGCTTATTCTTCTACCATAGCTCCGTTTTTCGACAGCATTCGCTATCACATCGATAAACTCGAATTGATTGTAGATGACGAAATGTGGCCTCTTCCAAAATATAGAGAAATGCTGTTCCTTCGCTAATTAAAGTAGCAAAACAGGAAATATGAAAAAATTTGTCAAGTCTTTTGCGGATTTGGCAAATTTTTTTTTACATTTTTTCAAAAATAAGAACTGTTCCTTTTTTTTTATAAAAATTTAAAAGTAAAAAAAAAATCCAAATATTTGTAAGGCTTAAAATTATTTAATACTTTTGGCTAATGGATTAAATACAAAATTTGTTTATCAAAAACAAGTGTCATAAACATTTTTTGAACCAATAACATATTAATTTTTAGTAAATTATCACAAAATAGCATTTGTTATGAAAAATTTTATTTATTTATTTGCAGTTGTATTTTTTATGTTTTCATGTACCGCATCTGATTCTGATAAAGAAAATGAAAATCAAGATAGTACGCAAATAGTTGATGCTTCGTCAATAGCCATTAACGTAGAAAAAGTGAAAGAAAAAGTAATCAACTGGCGCGGTGGTGCTTTTTTGAAAGAAATATCAGCCGAAAATGGCAATATAGAACTGATTTATGTAAAAGACTTCAAAGAACTAAAAGCTACTTTTCCAATGATTACCAGCACCGAAGCCGATTACAAAAAAGAATTGGGCAAAGAATATGAAATTGACAAAATGCTTTCCGAACTTCCGGTGAAAACACTTTTAAAATTTAGCGATGCCCTTTCGGTTACAGTAATTATTCCTTTTGAAAATCAAATACATAAAGTTGTGGTTAATAAAAAAGATTTAGAAACTTTTGTAGGAAAAAATCTTCAAGAAATTGATAAAGATTATACGGCAAATTTTGGCGACAAATATGTTTTTGACCAAAAAGGAAGAACGGATTTTTTGAAAAGATTTTCTGTGCAATAAACGTTTTTTTTAGAAAAATAGTAGAATTTTTTTCAGCTTTGGCAAAGTTACCGATTGCAGTGTATTGCATTGATTTTTCATTTTTGAGTTCAGTATAAAAAGGTTAAAAAAAACAAAAATTCGCGCAAAGACGCAAAGTTTTATATTTCAATTCATTATAACTTTGTGTATTTTAAATTTTACATAAAAAAATAGCTTTTTTAGACTGAACTCATTCTTAATTTTTAAAAAAAACTTTTTTACAATAAATATACTTTAAATTTCATCTGATTATGGAAAATATACAAATGGTCGATTTGCACAAGCAATACTTAAAAATAAAGCCCGAAATAGACCAAGCCATACAAACAGTAATCGATTCTACCGAGTTTATAAAAGGCTCGGCAGTAAAAACTTTTGAAGAAAATCTGGCGCAATACTTAAATGTAAAACATGTTATTTCATGTGGAAATGGAACTGACGCTTTGCAATTAGCCCTTATGGCACTCAATTTAAAAGCTCAAGATGAAGTTATTATACCCAATTTTACCTTTATAGCCACCGCCGAAGTGGTAGCACTTTTGGGCTTAAAGCCCGTTTTTGTTGATGTTAATCCCAAAACATTTACCATTTGCCCTGAGGATATAAAAAAAGTGATAACGCCCAAAACAAAAGCCATTATACCGGTTCATTTATTTGGACAAGCTGCCGAAATGAACGAAATTTTGTCGCTCGCACTAACCAACAATTTGCACATTATAGAAGACACGGCGCAAGCTCTTGGCGCGGATTACCAACTGGGCGAACACATTGTTCAAAAACTCGGAACAATAGGCACCGTGGGCTGTACCTCCTTTTTTCCTTCAAAAAATTTAGGTGCTTTTGGAGACGGAGGCGCGCTTTTTACCAACAACGACGAACTTGCCGAACGCATTAAAATGCTTGCCAATCATGGTATGAAAGTAAAATATTATCACGAATTTGTGGGTATAAACTCGCGTTTGGACTCCATTCAAGCTGCTATTTTAGATGTAAAACTCAACTATTTAGACCAATACAACAAAGCCAGACAGAAAGTTGCCAAATTTTACAACAAAGCTTTCAAATCGTGTGAATTTTTACAAATACCGCAAACTTCAAAATATTCTTCTCATACTTTCCATCAATATACTCTTTTGGTAAAAAAAGACCGTGATAAACTAAAAGAGCATTTGTTGCAAAAAAATATCCCTTCGATGATTTATTTTCCGGTTAATATGAACAATCAAAAGGCGTTTGCACGAAAAATTAACAAATCGCAAACTTTTCCCGTTAGCGATATGCTCTCCAAAGAAGTGCTTTCGTTGCCCATGCACACCGAACTAACCAACAAACAACTCGAATACATTGCCGAAAATGTTTTAAATTTCTTTAAATAAAAATCTGCTTTTCTGTTTATACTAAAATGAATTTGGTTTTAGAAATTAGGTATTGGGTTATACCCAAAGGCATAGGGTTTTGTGCTAATCAATTAGATAAAAATATTAATTTTTAACCCAATACCTAATTCCTTAAACCGAAAACAATTGAGTATGTACACTTTATAATACACCCCCAAAATCAGACCTCTTGTTAAGTTGAAAAAATAGATTAATT
>DYNA01000008.1 GCA_020721325.1 Paludibacter propionicigenes | reverse complement strand
AAATTCTTTATAATCAAATATTTACATAAAATAGAACGAACTATTGAAGTATAAAACCAATATGTGCGACACTTTTCTAAATGTAAAGGGCTAAAGCCCTGAAATTCATTGCTTTTTATTTATCGCCGACCTAAAGGTCGGGGCAATTGATTTTCAATATTTTACATAAAAAATGTCATTCATATTGTAAAACAATTTAACAATTTAGCAATTTAACAATAGAACTCAACATAATAATAAAATTTTATGGTATTCGATTTAGAAATGATAAAAAAGGTATATGAAAATATGCCGCAGCGAGTAGAATCGGCTCGAAAAATAGTAGGCAAAGCTTTAACTTTGACCGAAAAAATTTTGTATTCGCATTTAGACGGTGGAAATGCCACCCAAGTTTACAAACGTGCCGTTTCGTATGTCGATTTTCGCCCCGACCGCGTTGCTATGCAAGATGCAACGGCGCAAATGGCTCTTTTGCAATTCATGCAAGCCGGACGCGCTACGGCTGCCGTGCCTTCTACGGTTCACGCCGACCATCTCATTCAAGCCAAATTGGGTGCTGCAAAAGATTTAAATACCGCCAATGTTACCAACAAAGAGGTTTACGACTTTTTGGCTTCTGTATCAAACAAATACGGTTTGGGCTTTTGGAAAGCCGGAGCAGGTATCATTCATCAAGTCGTTTTAGAAAATTATGCTTTTCCGGGTGGAATGATGATAGGCACTGATTCTCACACTGTTAATGCCGGTGGTTTGGGAATGATAGCCGTAGGCGTAGGCGGCGCCGATGCCGTTGATGTAATGGCTGGAATGCCTTGGGAATTAAAATTTCCAAAACTCATTGGCGTAAAATTAACCGGTAAATTGAGCGGTTGGTGTTCGGCAAAAGATATTATTTTAAAAGTTGCCGGAATTTTGACCGTTAAAGGCGGAACCGGTGCTGTGGTTGAATATTTTGGCGAAGGTGCAAAAAGTCTTTCGGCAACCGGAAAAGGAACTATTTGCAACATGGGAGCTGAAATAGGTGCCACCACTTCTATTTTTGGCTACGACCAACATACTGAAAATTACCTTCGTGCAACCGGTCGCGCCCAAGTAGCTGACATGGCAAACCAAATTAAAGAGCATTTAACCGGCGATGCAGAAGTATATGAAAATCCCGAAAAATATTTTGACCAACTCATAGAAATCAATCTTTCGGAACTCGAACCCCATTTGAACGGACCTTTTACGCCCGATAAAGCGTGGACAATTTCCGAAATGAAAAAAGCCATAACCGAAAACGATTATCCACAAAAAGTAGAAGTGGGCTTAATTGGCTCATGCACAAACTCTTCCTACGAAGATTTAACGCGTTCGGCTTCCATTGCTAAGCAGGCTGCCCAAAAAAATTTAAAAGCCAAAGCCCAATTTACCGTAACTCCGGGTTCGGAGCAAGTTCGCTACACCGCCGAGCGCGACGGTTTGCTTGATGTTTTTGCACAAATCAATGGCACCGTGCTTGCCAACGCCTGCGGACCTTGCATTGGTCAGTGGGACAGAGAAGGCGCCAATAAAAAAGAGAAAAACACCATTGTTCACTCGTTTAACCGAAATTTTGCCAAACGCGCCGATGGAAACCCCAACACGTATGCTTTTGTGGCATCGCCCGAAATTGTTACCGCTTTGGCAATAGCCGGCGATTTGGGTTTCAACCCCATGACCGATTTTTTGGTAAACGAAAAAGGTGAAAAAGTAAAACTCGACGAACCGCAAGGCATTGATTTACCGCCACTTGGCTTTGCCGTAGAAGACAATCGTTTTCAAGCTCCGGTAGCCGATGGTTCAAAAACAGAAGTGATTGTTTCGCCAACTTCAGACCGTTTGCAACTGCTTGAGCCTTTCAACGCTTGGGACGGAAAAGATTTTGCAGGCATGAAACTGCTTATCAAAGCAAAAGGAAAATGCACAACCGACCACATTTCTATGGCGGGTCCATGGCTCAAATATCGCGGACATTTAGACAATATTTCAAACAATATGCTCATTGGTGCCGTAAATTTTTTCAACGACGAAACCAACAAAATTAAAAATCAATTAACGGGCGAATATGCAGCAGTTCCGGCAACGGCTCGTTATTACAAATCGCAAGATGTTGGTTCAATGGTAGTTGGCGACGAAAACTATGGCGAAGGCTCTTCGCGCGAACACGCCGCCATGGAGCCGCGACACTTGGGCGTAAAAGTAGTTTTGGTGCGTTCGTTTGCTCGTATTCACGAAACAAACTTAAAAAAACAAGGCGTTTTGGCTCTAACGTTCGCAAATAAAGCCGATTACGATAAAATTTTGGAAAACGACACTTTCGATGTAAAAGTTTCAAACATTGCGCCCGAAAAGCAAATTGAAATTGTGTTGCACCACGAAAACGGAAATTCTGAAACTATTTTGGCAAATCACACTTACAATCAAAATCAAATTGAGTGGTTCAAAGAAGGCTCGGCATTGAATTTGATTAAAAAAGAAAATGCCAAATAATTTTTTTTGAAAAAATAAAATATACAGCAAACGCTCACTTTGCCAAAGTTAGCGTTTGCTGTATTCATTTTTCGTTAGTATTTCGTACTTTTTATATCCTTTTTTTAGAAAAAAAGTATCCATTAATCGTTCATTTTCAAATTATTATCAACCAATTTTAATCATTTTTCAAATTTGCTTACCCCTTTTTTACCTATGTGCTATTCCAATTTCAAACGTGCAGATTTTGCTACTTCGCCCCCTTTTCGGCTACTTTTTTTATTTTCTTCAAAAGTTTCAGTTTTTTTGTATCATGTTTCGGTGGTTAATATTTCGGCTAACATGCTCAAAACTAATTCTTAATTGGTTATACTAAAGTAAATTTTGTTTTAGGAATTAGGTATTGGATTATACTAAAAAACATTTTAAAAATTAGATATAAAATAAAAAAAAAGTCAGTATTAAAAAATACCGACTTTTTTACAAAACATTTAATTATCTAAACTTTATCCAATTCAACTGTAAAATGTCGTAAAATAGGAGATTCTTTTACAATTTTTACTCCTTTCTTAATCTCATTTCTCCTATCAAAAACATTTTTTAAAGCAACAGCTACATAATTAATGTGATTATTGGTATAAGTGCGACGTGGAATTGCCAAACGCACAAATTCAAGCTCAGGAAAGCGATTTTCACGCGTAATCGGGTCTCGGTCAGCCATAATTGCACCGATTTCTACACCTCGAACACCCGATTCAAGATACAATTCGATAGCTAAAGTTTGCGCTGGAAACTCCTCTTTTGGCACATTTGGCAAAAAACGCTTAGCATCAACAAAAATAGCATGACCACCAAAAGGCTCTTGAACAGGAATACCAAAAGACTTTAATAATCCTCCTAAATGAGCGACTTGTTCAATACGAGAATGAAGTGTTTCATATTCAGTACCTTCATCTAAACCTTGAGCCAAAGCATTCATATCGCGCCCAGCCATTCCGCCATAAGTAATAAAGCCTTCAAACATAATATTAAAGACAGTAGCTTTTTCATAAATTTCTCGGCTTTTCATGGCTATAAAACCACCGATATTTACAATAGCATCTTTCTTACTGCTCATCGTCATTGCATCGGCATACGAATACATTTCGGCAACAATTTCTTTGATGGTTTTATCGGCATATCCCGCTTCTCTTTTCTTAATAAAATAGGCATTTTCGGCAAAGCGTGCCGAATCAAAAACTACCGGAACTCCATATTTATCGGCTATTTTGCGCACATCGCGTAAATTTTGCATCGAAACAGGTTGTCCACCAGCATTGTTGTTGGTTATTGTAATTATAATAAACGGTATTTTTTCAAGCGGGTTTTCCAAAAAAACTTTTTCCAACTTCTGAATATCAATCGAACCTTTAAAATCGTGAAATTTTGTGGTGTCAAAAGCTTCATCTATCGTACAATCAATGGCTTTCGCTTTTCTAAACTCTATATGACCTTTAGTTGTGTCAAAATGTGAATTTCCGGGAATCATATCACCCTCTTTCACTAAAACCGAAAACAAAACATTTTCGGCTGCTCTTCCCTGATGTGTTGGCAAAAAATATTCAAAACCTAAAATATGTTTTATGGCATTTTTTAAATTGTAGTAAGACGATGAACCTGCGTAACTTTCATCGCCCAACATCATGGCAGCCCACTGTTTATCGCTCATCGCACCTGTTCCCGAATCGGTAAGAAGGTCGATAAAAACTTTGTCGCTGCTCAAATTAAATAAATTATAATGAGCTTCTTTTAGCCATTTTTCACGCTCTTGGCGCGAACTTGTTTTAATGGCTTCCACCATTTTTATTCTATATGTTTCTGCGTATGGTAAATTCATTTTTACAAAAATATTTATAAATATTAAAAAATATTCTCAACTTAATTATCTTTTTACTTAAAAATAAACAGATAAAAAAGCTTTAGAAACTTACTTATGAAAAAAGTAAACGATGAAAAAAGAAATTAAAACTCATCGCGATTTTTTAAATTTCTATAAATATTTTTTTTGGAAATTCCTAATAGCAAATACATGATTATTAGAATTTTAGCTATAATTGTAAAATTTTGAGTTTTTTAATATATTTTGCAAATTTACTCTATTTCTTTGTTTGCACAAATATTTTTGAATTATTTCACAATATTTTTGCTTCTTTAAAATTATTTTTATATTTTTGTATAAAAGAATCAATACAAACAAAAAATAATATTCCTTTAAATATGAAAAAATCAACGTATTCGCTCATTTTAGCTATTTTTATGACTATAATGGCTATTGGATTTGTGTATGCCCAAAATACCGAAGAAGAATTTCCTGATGTGCCAAAAAAAGAAAATACAACCGTTTCAACAGACGTAAATAAACCGGCAACTGCTCAAGTGAAAGAAATCAAAAATCCGATGGATTTACTTTCTTACAACTTGTCGCTCATTGTGTTAGGTTTTGGTACGCTTATCATTGCTTTGGAAACGTTCATCATTTTTAAGAAAAAACTTGGGGCTGAATATATTATCCGATTTATTACTGTTACATTAATCATTACCAGTACTTTATTCTTAATTACTGCCGGATATAGCAACGACCAGATAGCTCCAGCTATGGGCTTACTTGGCACCATTGCAGGCTATCTTTTGGGCAAAGATTCCAATGAAAAAGACGAAAAAAAGAAAGATAAACTGCCTGAAGAAATGCAAGAAAAAGTTTAAAAATGTATTTTTTACTTTCTGTAAAAATTTTAAAAATACCTTTTTAATTATTAAAAAAAATCTGTTTTTTTTATAAAAATATTAAAATTTTATACAAATGAAACAAATTATTTCTATTATATTATTACTTTTTGTTTTTAATTTTACTTTTTCGCAAGTAAAACCCGATACAGTAGCCTTGTATAGCAAAACAGATTCAGTTCGCGCCATCGGAAATGAATTAGATTTGGTAACGGTTAAAAACATAGTGAAAACGCCTGTAACAGTGAAGTTTAGCTTAGATAAAGTGAATTGGTCTGATGTTACTTTCAAGGAAATTGAAACCAAAATTTTAGATTTTGGAAGTGCAGAATTGGCTTATGTAATCATCAAAACCGCCGGAACTAAGGAAAGTCCCGAAGAAAAAACCTCCAAATATAAAATTTATAAAAAGAAAAAATATACACTTTATTGGAACGAACCGGAAAAAAAATGGGATTTAAAAGAAGATTAATTTCTTGATTTTCAATTTTTTAACTGCTTTTTTATTTGGGAATGAAACGAATGTAATCGCTCCAAAGAAAACAATTTGGAAACTGATTTTTTAAGTCTATTTGATGCGGAAAAATGCCAAAAACAGCCGAACCACTTCCGGTCATGGAGGCAAATTCTGCTCCTAAATGGTATAATTCATTTTTTATTTTTTCAATTTCCGGATATTTTTCAAAAACAGTTGTTTCAAAATCATTTTTAGCAAAATTTTTCCATTCTTTTGGTAATTTGCCAATTATTTCTAAAAGACTTTTTTCCGGTTTTTGAGGTATAATATTGGCAAAAGCGTCTTTTGTAGGTACGTGAATAGGTGGTTTTACGATAACAAAATAAGAAGTAGGCAAGAAAAAATCAACTTTTTCCATGATTTGTCCTTTTTCAGTAACGTAAACACATTCATTTTCGATAAAAAACGGGCAATCACTGCCCAATTGCTCTGCCAAACTTAATAATTCTGGAGTTTCAATGCTCAATTTGAACATTTCGTTGAGCATTTTAAGCATAAAAGCAGCATCTGAAGAGCCTCCGCCTAAACCTGCACCGCTGGGAATAATTTTGTGCAAATGAATTTTCACCGGAGGCAAGGCGAACTGATTTTTCAATAAATTGTATGCTTTAATTACCAGATTATCAGTAGTTTTTGCACCAATTTGCAAACCGGAGCTTTCAAATTGCAACTTTTCATTTTTAGTGAGTGGAATGACCTCCAAAACATCATACAATCCCAAAATCGGAATAAAAATACTTTCCAGATTATGAAATCCATCAGGGCGTTTTTCGATTACATTTAGCCCGATATTAATTTTTGCATTCGGAAAACTTATCAAAATATATAATTTTTAAAATTTTAAAAAAGCTTTTTCTAAAAAAATAAAACAAAAAAATTTGTTCAAAAATATTATAAAAAATGATATTTTCAAACAAACTTTTTATTTTTTTATAAAAAATTTTGTAAAAAAATTATTTTTGATTAATGTAATCCAAAGCACGCAAAGCCGCTACCGTTCCGTCAGCAACCGCAGTTGTAATTTGTCGGGTACGTGTAACGCGTGCGTCTCCCGCAGCAAAAACTCCTTTCTGATTGGTTTGCAGATTGTTATCGACAACAATTTCGCCCCATGAGTTGAGTTCTAATTTATCTTTCAAAAATTCGGTTTGTGGAACGTAACCAATGAAAATAAATACTCCAGAAATTGACATTTCTGTTATTTCACCCGAATTTAAGCTTTCAATTCGTACTTTTTCCAACTTTTCAGTTCCAATAAACTCAATAATTCTACTTTCGAGCATAAAATTGATTTTAGAATGAGCTTTTGCCTCGTCAATAGCATGTTGATAGCCTTGAAAATGGTCAAATTGATGCACTATGGTTACTTTACTGGCATATTTAGTAAGCGAAACAGCCTCTTCGAGTGCAGAATTTCCACCGCCAACTACAATTATTTCCATGTCGCGATAAAAATCGCCATCGCATGTAGCACAATAGGAAATGCCTTTTCCTTTAAATTCGTCTTCGCCTTTTACATTCAAATTGCGCGAACGTCCGCCGGTAGCAATAATGATGCTTTTGGCTGTAAATGTCTGTTTTCCATCGAGTTCCACACTTTTTACTTCGCCATCGAGCGAAATATTTGTTAAAGTAACTCCGGTTTTGATGGTGCAGCCAAAAGTTTTGGCTTGCTGCCTCATGGTTTTGCTTAATTGATAGCCACTTACACTTTCTACACCCGGATAATTATCAATCTGGTGAGTAAGAACCATTTGTCCGCCAATGCTTCCTTCGTTCACTATCAGCACTTTAGCTTTAGCGCGAGAAGCATAAATTCCGGCAGTCAAACCACTGGGACCACCGCCCACTATAATTATATCAAAATCCATTTCAATTTGTTTTTAAAAAAAACTTTCCAAAAGAATGAACTTTTGGAAAGCAAATAAACAGTAAAAATTATGAAAAATTATGAAAAATTATGAAAAATATTCATCTAAAATAGTAGTAATTTGCGCTCTGTTTTGAATGCTACTGGTGGCTTTTACTAATTTACCGTTTTTGTAATAAACAGTAAACGGAAGTCCCATAAAATTTGAACATTCAGGAGCATTTCTAATTACATGAGCCTCAGGGCTATCGAAAAGCATATCATAAAAAGCAACATTTGTGTATTCGTCTTCCAAATCTTCCATAATATCGTAAACAGGCAGACACATGGGCCCCATGCGTCCACAGCAAACCATCACATTTTCAGTGCTATTAATAATTTCATTGTGCTTTGCAGCCGTTTCAATATGTTTTAAATTTGTTCCTAATACCATTTTTTTTATTTTTTATATTAATATATCTAAATATTTCAATGCAAAAATAGAAATTAATCATTCGTTTGCAAAATTTTTTTTCTTAATAAAAGTTAATCAATTCTAAATTATTGATTATCAACTATTTATTTACCAAAACGAGTATTGAAAGAAAAGTGGTTTGATGCACCTGCCACATGGTAAGAAGCTCGACCATAACTTACACTGAAACGTCTTAAATTCAACCCAAACCCCCAAGAAAAACCAGTCATATTGGTAGCATTTTGTAGTGAAAGTTCTTTTCTGCGTTGGTAATTATAGCTAAAATTGAAAAAAAAGCTATTGAAAGGTATAAATTCAATGCCCCAAACCGTGTGTCGCAGTAAATTTTCAGAAAAACCGCCAATTTTACTTTCTTTTTTGGTTTCTTCTTCAAAAAAACTAAGCGTATTTTCACTAATTGGCGATTCAAAATCCATTTTCCACTTTTCAATGTGTCTGTAAAGAAAAGTCAAGCGAAAGGGTGCGTGTTCTAAATCTTTTGTAAGCCCAAACTGCAATTCAAATGGAATTGGTTCGCGATTGGAATCGGTGTAAGTTGTAATTTGCTTACCTAAATTCTTCATTACCAAGGCTGTAGTAAGTAAACCTTCCTTACTTTGATATACAATTCCTGCATCGAAAGCCAAACCAAACGAAGAATATTGTTCTAAATTGGATACAATAGGTTTTAAATTTACACCAACTGAAAAATTTGTGTCCAATTTAAGCGACCAAATTAAATTAAAAGCATATTCAGCGGCTTTAAACTCGCCTAAAATTTCGCCAATATCAGAGGTTTCAACAAAATCGCCATAATTAATATAGTGAAGCCCCAAAGAAAAAATACCTATTTTAGGCAATTTTCTGGCATAAGCCAAATAACCGTAATTAATATCGGAAAAATAATTTACATAATTCAAAACCAACTGATTATGCATGGTATCACTTAATAATGCCGGATTGTGAAAAGGCAGAGATAAATCTTGGTCGGAAACCGAAATAATTACACCTCCCAGAGAAGCAGCGCGGGCAGAATTAGTTAATTCTAAAAATTTATATGTATGATTTCCACCTATTTGTGCAAAAATTTCCAGAGGAATCAGAAAAATTATCAAAAAAAATTTTAATTTAATCATATAATTAATTTGGTTTTTTAAAAACAAAATTCCAAAACATTTTAAATGCAAATAAACTTAAATAAAAGGTTTTTTCCAAAATAAAATGAAAAAACAAAAAAATATTTTCATTTTTGATTTTTTTTTTCAAAACTTTACAAATATTTATACAAAAAAAGCATATTAAAACATTGCATTTATTGTATAAAATTATATTTTTATAAAAATAATTATGGATTTTAAAGAAATTTTAAACGAAATAGCTGAAGAAACGAAAGAATTAGAAGGAAAAGGAAAAGTTGCCAATTACATTCCGGCTCTTGCTCAAGTATCTGGAAATCAATTTGGTATGGCTCTTTTAGCTGCCGATGGAGAATTGTTTGAATGGGGCGACTCGCAAACTAATTTTTCGATGCAAAGTATTTCTAAAGTGCTGACACTCACCATTGCTTTTCGCGAAATAGGCAGCGAAGTTTGGGAAAGAGTGGGCAGAGAACCCTCCGGCAATCCATTTAACTCGCTCATTCAGCTCGAAAAAGAGCGCGGAATACCCCGAAATCCGTTTATTAATGCCGGAGCATTGGTTATCAGCGATATACTTTGTTCCCGCTTTCCCAATCCGAAAGAAGTTTTATTGGATTTTGTTCAAAAAAGGGCGCAAAATACTAATATTCAGTACGATAAAATTGTAGCTCAATCGGAAAAAGAACATGGTTACTTAAATTCGGCTTTGGTAAACTATATGAAAAGTTTTGGAAATATTACGAATAATCCCGAAGAAGTTTTAGATTTATATTTCAATCAATGCTCATTATCAATGAATTGTGTAGATTTAGTAAAAACTTTTTCCTTTATAACTCATCGTGGTTTTGATTCCAATAATAAAGAGCGAATTTTATCGCGAAGTCGCTCGAAACGCCTTAATGCTCTGATGCTTACGTGCGGAATGTACGACGAAAGCGGTGATTTTGCTTTTCGCGTGGGAATGCCAGGGAAAAGTGGAGTTGGAGGTGGAATTGCAGCAACTATTCCGGGAAAATTAACAATGGCTGTTTGGAGTCCGGAACTGAACAGTTTTGGAAATTCTCTGCGCGGAATTAAAGCAATGGAACTGTTTACAACTAAAACCGGAATGTCAATTTTTTAATGTAAAAATAGAAAAAATGAAAGTATATAAATTTGGAGGTGCGTCAATAAAAAATGCAGAATCAGTTCGAAATTTGCTGCCAATTTTGAAAAATGTAGATGAAAAATTGATAATTGTTATCTCTGCAATGGGAAAAATTACCGATTCGTTGGTTGAATTGGCAGAAATTTGGTTTTATGAGAACGAAAATATTGAAAAAATAGAAGAAAAATTAAATACAATCAAAGATTTTCATATTCAAATAACCGATGAACTCATTTTAGATAAAAAAAATCTGATTTTTAAGACAAATGAAAACATTTTTACCTTTATGTTTTCAAAAATGATGAGTATGCCTTCGCTCGATTTTGATTTTGAATACGATCAAATTGTGCCTTACGGCGAAATTTTGTCGTCGGGCATAGTGAGTGCATTTTTTAATCAAGAGGGAATTTCAAATCGCTGGGTGGACATTGGTTCGTGCTTAAAAACAGAGAGTTACTTCCGCGATGCCCATGTGGATTGGGAATTGACAGATAAACTTTGCCACAAAGTTTTAAACTTTGAACGCGAGCAAATCTATGTAACTCAGGGTTTTGTGGGTTCAACCGTTCGCAATTTAAGAACTACTTTGGGACGCGAAGGCTCGGATTTTACGGGTGCTGTACTTTCGTATATACTTGATGCAGAAAGTCTTACCGTTTGGAAAGACGTAGAAGGTATTTTTAATGCCGACCCTAAGTATTTTAAAAATCCGGTAAAACTTAATGCTATTTCCTATCACGAAGCCATCGAATTGGCGTATTATGGAGCCAATGTTATTCACCCGAAAACATTAAAGCCGCTTCAAAATAAGAATATTCCACTTTACGTGAAAACTTTTTTAAATCCTGAAATCGAAGGCACTTTAATTAAAAACTTTGATTATGTTTTGAAATTGGTACCGATTTATATTTTTAAACGCAATCAAATTTTGGTTTCCATTTCACCGAAAAACTTTTCTTTTATTGTGGAAGAGAATATGAGTAGAATTTTTGCAAAACTTGCCGAGCTACGAATAAAAGCAAATTTGATGCAAAACTCAGCCATAAGTTTCTCAATATGTGCAGATTACGATAAAGTAAAATTTGAAACTTTTATTGATAGTTTAAAAAATGATTTTGTTGTAAAATACAATACAGACTTGGAACTCATTACAATAAGGCACTACACCAAGGAAGCTGTTGATTCTCAAATAAATGGGCGTTCAGTCTATATTCAACAAAAAAGTAGAAATACGGCTCGTTTTGTAGTTAAATAAAGTTCTTATTTTCAACTTGTTAGAAAAAAAATATTTTTTTAACATAAAAAATTTGGAATTTAAAATAAAAATAATTTAAATTTGCTAAAATTAAAATTTAAAAGCTAACAGATGAAAACTTTAAATTACAATATGAATTGGTGGCACTTTCGCAAAATAAAAATTTGTGAAAGGTACTAAGCTTTTGTAATTGTTAGAATAAAAATATTACGGCTTGTCGAATTTCACCGACAAGCCGTTTTTTTTAAATTTTTTTATAAAAAAATAATAAAATTATATGATATGAAAAAATTCACATTCAAAACGCAGACTACAAAATTACTTGCTGATATATTAACGCCGGTAAGTTTATATTTAAAAATCAGAGACCAGTTTCCTGATTCAATTTTACTGGAAAGCTCAGATTATCATACATCTGAAAATAGTTTTTCATACATTTGTTTTCAACCTTTAGCCAGTTTTAAGCTTGAAAAAAGAAAAATAACAGAAACTTATCCCAATTTTCAGGAATATATTCATTTAATAGAAAAACCTATTGCAAATGAAATGTTATATAATTTTATAGGTAAATTTGCAGTAGAAAATTCAGAAAATCAAATCAATGGCTTTTTTGGCTATACTTCGTACAACGCCATTGAATACTTTGATACAATAAAACTCTCTGAAAAACAAGAAGAAGGAAATGAAATACCTGAAATCTTTTACCGTTTTTATAAATACATCATTGGAGTAAATCATTTTAAAAACGAATTAACAATAACTGAAAATTTAACTGAAAATGAAACATCAAAGCTTTCAGAAATTCAGGAACTCATTGTTAATAAGAAATTTACAACCTATTATTTTAAAAAAGAAAATGAGGAAAAAAATAATACAAGCCCTGAAAATTTTTTAAAAATGGTAAGCCAAGCCAGAAGCCATTGTAAGCGCGGAGATGTGTTTCAATTGGTGCTTTCGCGAGGTTTTTCACAGCATTTTAGAGGTGATGATTTCAATGTTTATAGGGCTTTGCGAAGTATCAATCCTTCTCCCTATTTGTTTTATTTCGATTTTGGCTCGTTTAAATTATTTGGGTCGTCGCCTGAAGCGCAAATCACTGTCAATGAAAATAAAGCAAGTATTCACCCCATAGCAGGCACATACAAAAGAACAGGAAACGATAAATCCGACCGTGAAAATGCGCTAGAATTGGCAAAAGACCCGAAAGAAAATGCCGAACATACCATGTTGGTAGATTTAGCTCGCAATGATTTGAGCCGAAATGCTCACGGTACTCATGTTGAAATTTATAAAGAAATTCAATTTTATAGCCATGTAATCCATTTAGTATCAAAGGTTAGCGGTTTTTTAAATAATTCTTCAAACCCGCTTCAAATTTTAGCCGACACTTTTCCTGCCGGCACTTTAACCGGTGCGCCCAAATATAAAGCCATGCAATTAATCGACCAAATAGAGTCCAATAACAGAAGCTTTTATGGCGGGTGTATTGGCTATATCGGATTGAATGGAACAATAAATCATGCTATTTTAATCCGTTCGTTTATGAGTAAAAATAATGTTCTTTATTACAGAGCAGGTGCCGGTATAGTAGAAAAATCGGTTGAAACAACAGAGTTGCAAGAAGTCGATAATAAAATAGGTGCGTTAAGAGCAGCTATTTTATTAGGTGAAAAAATATAATATTAGAAATAGCTTATAATTTTTTATAATTTAAAATATATTTTTATGAAAATATTGATGTTTGACAATTACGATTCTTTTACATACAATTTAGTACATTATATTGAAAAAATAACCCGGCAAAAAATTGATGTATTTAGAAACGATGAAATAACACTTGATGAAATAGAAAAATACGACAAAATTATTTTATCGCCAGGTCCCGGCATTCCAGATGAAGCAGGATTACTGAAACCACTTATTAAGCGTTTTGCACCAACTAAAAGTATTTTGGGTGTGTGCTTGGGTATGCAGGCTATGGCAGAAGTTTTTGGAGGTAAACTAATCAATATCAATGAAGTATATCATGGTGTTGCAACTCCAATCTTCCAAAAAGAAAAAGATGACGTTTTATTTAAAAACATTCCAGTTGAATTTGTAGCTGGTCGCTATCATTCTTGGATTGTTGATAATGAAAGCCTTCCGAAATGTTTTACAATTTCAAGTGTTGATGAAAAAAATCAAATTATGTCTATTTTTCACAAAGAGTATGATGTACGCGCAGTACAATTTCATCCCGAATCGATTTTAACACCCGAAGGAGAAAAAATGCTTGAAAATTGGCTTAAAAAATAATTTAAAATTAACAAGTAAAATAAAAGTTATTTTTTAATATAAAAATATAATTTTTAATATAAAATAATTAAATAAAATAAATTTTTATACAAAAATGAAGAATATACTCAATAGATTATTTGAGCATCAATCGCTCAGTTATATAGAAGCCAAAGAAATACTCACAAATATAGGTCTTAATCAATACAAAGCCAACGAAGTAGCAGCTTTTATGACTGTTTATCTGATGCGAAATATTACAATAGAAGAGCTTGCCGGATTTCGCGATGCTTTGCTTGAATTGTGCATAAAAATTGACCTTTCGGAATTTGAAACCATTGATTTGTGCGGCACAGGAGGCGACGGAAAAGATACTTTCAATATTTCAACGCTTGCATCTTTTGTTGTAGCCGGTGCAGGTTACAAAGTGGCAAAACATGGAAATTATGGAGTTTCTTCAGGGTGCGGTTCGTCTAATGTATTAGAATTTTATGGTTTTCAGTTTACTAACGATGAAAATATTATAAAAAGATGTATTTCAGAAGCTAATATTTGTTTTCTACATGCTCCGCTTTTTCACCCTGCTCTTAAAAATGTAGGTCCCATACGTAGAGAGTTGAAAGTCAAGACTTTTTTTAATATTTTGGGTCCGATGGTTAATCCAAGCTCGCCTCAAAATCAGATGGTTGGTGTTTATAATTTGGAAGTAGCTCGACTTTATGCTTATCTTTACCAACAAACAAATAAACAATTTTCTATTTTGCACAGCCTCGACGGATATGATGAAATTTCATTAACAGGTAACTTTAAACTTATTAGTAATCAAAGAGATGAGATTTTAACACCCGAATTTTTCGGTTTTAATAAACTCAAAGCCGAAGATATTTCAGGTGGATTTTCGATAGATAGTTCGGCTAAAATATTTAGGGCTGTTTTAAATGGTGAAGGAACTGATGCTCAAACAAATACAGTTTTAGCAAACTCTGCAATGGCAATAAAAACAATTCGTCCAAGTTTAAGCATTGAAAATTGCTTAGAGCAAGCTAAAGAATCTATTTTTAGCAATAAAGCTTTTGAAAAATTTGAAAAATTAATTGAAATTTCAAAATCGTAACTAATTAAAATTAAATAATTTAAAATGAATATACTCGAAAAAATAATAGCTGATAAAAGAAAAGAATTGACACAAATTAATTTTAAAGAAAAAATTAAAGACTTTGAAAAAAGTAGTTTTTTTAACCGAGAAACTTTTTCTCTAAAAAGAAATATAAATGATAATTTTTTATCAGGAATTATTGCCGAATTTAAGCGACAATCGCCGTCAAAAGGGATAATTAATAATAAATCGACAGTTGAAGAAGTAACGACTGCGTATGTAAATGCTCAAGTATCAGGTATTTCCATGCTAACAAACGAAAAATATTTTGGTGGAAATATACAAGACCTGCTAATAGCTCGAAACTTAAATAAAATTCCTATTTTACGGAAAGAATTTATTGTTGATGAATTCCAAATTATTGAAAGTAAAAGCATTGGAGCAGATGCTATTTTATTAATTGCTGCTATTTTAACTAAAGAAGAAATTTTAAACTTTTCAAGATTAGCCAAAAGTTTAAAAATGGAAATTTTGCTTGAAATTCATGAAGAATCGGAGTTAGATGCACTGAATCAATATATTGATTTAGTGGGAGTTAATAATAGAGATTTAAAAACTTTTGTAACCGATATTGAATTGTCAAAAAAATTAGCCCACCAAATTTCAAATGATTTAACTAAAGTTACAGAAAGCGGATTAAATGAGGTCAAAGAGATAAAAGAATTAGCCGAATTTGGCTACAAAGGTTTTCTGATAGGTGAAAATTTTATGAAAACAGCAAATCCGGGCGAAGCTTGTAATAAATTTATAAGAGAAATTTATAGATAAAATTTTAAAATGTCGTTACAAATAAAAGTTTGTGGAATGAAATTTCACGAAAATATAATGCAACTTGTTGATTTAAAGCCTAATTTTATAGGTTTTATTTTTTACAAAGAATCAAAACGTTTTGTAGGTGAAAATTTTAATTTTTCAGAAATAAAAAATATTCCGCCAAAAATAAAAAAAGTAGGAGTTTTTGTAAATAGTTCAAAAAATTATATTTTTGAACAAAAAGAAAAGTATAATTTAGATTTTATCCAACTGCATGGAAACGAAAGTCCAGAATTTTGTAATGAACTTTCAAAATATGGACTTCAATTAATAAAAGCGTTTCAAATAGACAGTGATTTTGAGTTTTCAATGTGCAAAAGTTATGAATCCTCTGTTCAATTCTTCCTTTTCGATACTAAAACATCAAATTTTGGCGGAAGTGGAGAGAATTTTAACTGGAAATTATTAGAAAATTACAAATTAGAAACAAAATTTATGCTAAGTGGAGGAATTGGACTGGGAAGTATTGAAAAAATCAATACTTTTATTCACAAAAAACTATTTGCAATCGACTTGAATAGTCAATTTGAATTAGAACCGGCAAAAAAAGATATTGAAAAACTAAAAATTTTCTTTAAAAAGCTAAAAAAATTAAAACTATAATTAAATAATATGAAAACAATCAGTACAAAATTTTCGGTAAATAATGAAGGTTTTTATGGAGAATATGGAGGTGCTTTTGTGCCAGAAATGTTATATCCAAATACTGAAGAATTAAAAGAAAATTATATTAGAATAATAGAATCAAAGGAATTTCAAAAAGAGTATAAAGAATTACTAAAAAAATATGTTGGACGGCCAAGTCCATTGTATTATGCCAAAAGACTTTCGGCTAAATATAAAACTCATATTTATTTAAAACGCGAAGATTTGAACCACACTGGCTCGCATAAAATAAATAATACGATTGGTCAAATTTTGCTTGCACAAAAATTAGGAAAGAAAAGAATCATTGCAGAAACCGGTGCAGGTCAGCACGGAGTAGCGACTGCAACTGTCTGTGCTTTAATGGGTTTAGAGTGTAAAGTTTACATGGGTAGCGTGGACATTGAGCGACAAGCCCCTAATGTAGCACGAATGAAAATGCTTGGTGCTGAGGTTATTCCGGCAATAAGTGGTAGTCAGACACTTAAAGATGCTACAAATGAGGCAATTAGAGATTGGATTAACAACCCTGAAGATACACACTACATCATCGGTTCGGTTGTAGGACCGCACCCTTATCCTGATATGGTTGCTCGATTTCAATCAATAATAAGCAAAGAAATCAAGCAACAATTAAAAAAAGAAACCGGTAAAAAAAATCCAAATTATGTAATAGCTTGTGTGGGCGGTGGAAGCAATGCAATTGGTGCATTTTATCATTTTTTAGACAATTTAACTGTGCAGTTAATAGCTACCGAAGCGTCTGGATTAGGCTTAAATAGTGGAAAAACAGCAGCTTCCATAGCTAAAGGCAAACCGGGTATTATTCATGGAAGCCTAACCTATTTAATGCAAACCAACGATGGACAGATAATAGAGCCTTATTCTATTTCTGCCGGTTTAGATTATCCGGGAGTTGGTCCTATTCATGCTTTTTTACACGATGAGAAGCGAGTGGACTATCTGAGTATCAAAGATAAAGATGCTGTTAAAGCAGGATTTTTATTAACAAAACTTGAAGGAATTATTCCGGCATTAGAATCGGCACATGCTGTTGCTGCTTTAGAAAAAATGAGTTTTAAAAGAAGCGATGTAGTAGTCATAAATATCTCAGGACGAGGCGATAAAGATTTGGATACATATATGAAATATTTTGAAATATAATAAAATGAATAGAATACAACAATTATTTGAACAGAAAAAAGAGAATATTTTATCTGTTTATTTTACAGCAGGATATCCACAATTAAATGATACGGAAAAAATAATAAAATATTTAGAAGAAGCCGGAGTGGATTTAATTGAAATTGGTATTCCCTTCTCTGACCCTATTGCAGATGGTGCTGTTATTCAAGCAAGTAGCCAAAAAGCGTTACAAAATGGAATGAATTTAAGTTTCCTTTTCGAACAACTTAAAGAAATAAGAAAAACGGTAAAAATTCCATTAATTTTAATGGGTTATCTGAACCCAATTCTGCAATTTGGTATAGATGAATTTTGCAACAAAGCTTTCAAAATAGGTATTGATGGTACAATAATACCGGATTTACCTTTCAATTTATACGAAAAAAACTATTTAGAATTGTTTAAATTAAATAATTTAGCAAATATTCAACTTATAACGCCTCGAACTTCGATAAAAAGAATGAAAGAGATTGAAAAATCGAGTGAAGGATTCCTATATATGGTCTCATCTTCGGCTACAACCGGTACAAAAGGTATTTCTGAAGTTGTTTTAGCTAATTTTATAGATAAAATTGAACAAGCCGGAATTAAAATTCCACGTTTAATTGGTTTTGGAATTTCCGATGTTAAAAGTTTTGAAAATGCCTGTAAATTTAGTCAAGGTGCAATTATTGGAAGTGCCTTTATAAAAACTCTTTCAGAAGAAGGAGACCTTAAAAAAGCTATTTTTAATTTCATAAACAAAATAAAATCTAAATAAAATGCTCAAATTACCACTCAAAGAAAAACCTTTACTAATTGATTATCAAGAACATATTAAAGAGTTTTGTAAAATCAACGGCTGGGATAAAAGTTCTGCAAGTGAATTATTTCTTTTGTTTATGGAAGAAGTTGGCGAATTAGCAAAAGCCATTAGAAATGAACAAAAAATGTTTCAAGAAGAAGCCAAAAAAAACAAAAAATTTGATTTGGAAGAAGAATTTGCAGATGTTTTTAGCTATTTACTTGATTTAGCCAATTTATTTCAAATAGATTTAGAAAAAGCGTATCGACTAAAACATGCTATAAACGAACAAAGGACATGGAAATAATTAAATGTTTGTGAATTTAGGTTTGAAAGATTTTCCAAGCTCTTTCTGCCTGATTTACAAGCATTTCATAACCATTTTTACATTTAGCACCCGATTGTTTGCCTAAATGCAAAAAACGTGTTTCTGCCGGATTATAAACTAAATCGAAAAGTATATGAGATTGATTTAGAGCGAAATAAGGTATTTGCGGAAATTCTAAAACATTAGGAAAAGTGCCCAATGGGGTAGTATTAACAATAATTGTATATTTTGTTATAACTTCCGTTGTAATATCTGAATATAAAAAACAATTATTTTTTTCCAAATTTCTTGATACAAATTTATAATTTATATTCAATTTTCTTAATACATAGGCTACAGCCTTTGCAGCACCACCCGTTCCTAAAATTAAAGCGTCTTTGTGTTGAGATTCTAATAAAGGTAATAACGATTTTTCAAAACCGTAAATATCTGTATTAAAACCTTTTAAATATATTTTATTCTTCTCTCGAAAAATTTTAACCGTATTTACTGCCCCTATTTCTTTCGCTTCTTCCTCTATTTCATCTAAAAAATTCAGTATTTGTTCTTTATAAGGAATGGTTACATTAAAACCTACAAGACCTTGATTATTAGATACTAACATTAAAATTTCAGAAATATTACTCATTTCAAAATTGAAATATTTCCAATTTTTAATATTTTCATTTTGAAACTTAGATGCAAAATAAGCCGCTGAAAATGAATGAGATAATGGATAACCGATTAATCCTAATTGATTCATTAGTCTATTTTTAAAAATTACATTTTTTTAGCACTTTCAGGCTTTTGTTGAGCAAATTTTTCAAAAATAAAAATTGTTAGAAATCCAATGAAAAATAAAAGTATTGCTAAAAATAATTGGGGATTATTATTTGAAGCAGCAAACTGGTTTTCAGCTAAATGAGAGTAAGTAAAAGGAGAAACATTTTCTTGCAAAAGTGCAATTTTTTCGCCATGACGGTCTTCCCCCCAAAGGGTTACCATTTTCCAGGGCCAAACTTTATTCAAAGAACCTATCATAAAACCGGCTAAAACCGCAATGGTCTGATTTTTATACTTTTTCAATAACCACGATAATATATTTGAAAAGCCCAAAATTCCAACCAAAGCTCCCGAACCAAATACCAAAATAATTAATAAATTAAAATCACTAACTGCCTGAATTACAAATTTATACATACCTAAAAGTACCAAAATAAAACTTCCTGAAATTCCGGGCAAAATCATTGCGCAAATAGCAATTGCACCGGAAAGAAAAACAAACCAGTACGCTTCATTGGCTTCGGTCGGTGTTATTATAGTAATTAAATAGGCAAAAATGGTTCCCAAAAGCAAGCCTAAAATGGTAAATACGTTCCATTTTTCAACTGTTTTACCTACAAACCAAGCCGATGCAATTATTAGTCCAAAAAAGAAAGACCAAACTACAATGGGGTGATTATTGAGTAAATACTGGATTAATTTTGCTAAACTAAAAACACTTAAACCGATTCCACTCAAAAGAGAAACAAAAAACCACCCATTGATTGCTTTCCAAAATGCTCCGATTCCTTGAGAAAATATAATTTTTAGTGAATTAAAATTTATTGATTTTATTGAATCCAATAATTCTTCATAAATACCTGAAATAAAGGCAATTGTGCCTCCAGAAACACCCGGAACCACATCAGCCGCTCCCATAGCTACTCCTTTAAGCGAAATAGCTAAATAATCTTTTAACGTTCTCATTTATAATAATTTGATTTCTAAAATAACTACTTTTTCAAATTACGATTAGCTATCGTTTTTACAATTTCTAAAATCTTCTTATTTTCTGCCAATTCAGGCGAATGGACAAAAAAGATTTCATGTATATTAAAATCCAGATTAACAGCTACTTGAAAATGATATACCGCCAATTTGTCATTACCTATTTTATTATAAAATAATGCCAACGCATAATATAAAACGGCATTGCTTTTATTGTATTGAACGGCTTCTTCCAATATAGTAACTCCCTCTTCAACAAAGCCTTTCGATAAAAAATACTCACTATATAAAAGCCAAACATCGGTAAATTTAACGTCTAATTCTATGGCTTTTTTAAAATAATAAACCGTTCGTTGCAATGTACCAATTTCCATTTCTATGCGGGCTGCTAAAACCCAAAATTCTATTTCTGAGCGATCTAATTCAATGGCTTTTTCAATAAATAAACGGGCTTTTTCTAAATATTCTAATTTGAATAAAATAAAAGCTATACTATACCAAGCATCGGCAAAAAATGGGTCTTTTTCAATACTCTTTTTATAATATTTTATTGCTAAAAGATTTTCTTCTAAATTTTGATAACAATCTGCAATCAAAAAATATAAGCTATTATTTTCAAAACCTCTATCTATAAGCTCTTTATAAATATCTATAGCGGCTAAAAATTCACCTAAGCTAAAATGAATTTCAGCTTTAGCTAAATAAGGATTTTGAAAAGCGGCATCTATCGAAATGGCATTATTAAAGGAATCAATTGCTAAATCATGATTTCCGATGGTTGCAAACACATTGCCCAAATTATTCCAAGCCTGTTCGGAAAGAGGATATTTTTTTAAATACTGTTTATAAAAAACAATGCTCTCAATATATCTTTCCTTCAAAAAATAAACATAAGCCAAATCAAAAATTGCCTGAAAATTATTTCCGTTTAATTCAACTGCTCGGGCTAAATACTTCAATGATTTGTCATATTTCTCATGATTGAGATAAATATAACCTATTTCATGATAAATTTCATCTATTTTTAAGCTATTCTGAGAAATTGCTTTATTAAATGCTACATCTGCCAATTCATTTCGCTGAAGTTCTAAGTAACAATTTGCCTGTAATAAATAAATTTCAATTTCCGAAGGTTCAATTTTTTCTAAATCTATAGCTATCTGTAAAGCTCTCTTTGCTAATCCGTTATCAAACAAAACTTGGGCATTTTTAAGTTGCAACAAAGTCGATTTCGGATGCTGCGCGCAAGCAAATTCAATTACTTTTGCTGCATTATCTACATCGCTGTCTTCAATATAAAAATCTATCAGATTTTCAAATTCACTTATATCGAAATAATATTGAGTATTATTTTGAAGCATACTTTCAAAACGACTTACTAAATGAGTTGTCATTTCACCTCTATAATACTTTTCATTAGCTTTTGCCATGTATCTGAAATAATTTCTTATATTTTTTTAAAACATTTTTTATTAAATATTTTAAAAATAAACAATTTATATTCAAAGACTAAATTAAATGTTTGTTGTTTAATAAAACTTTCTTTGTTGCTGCAAATTTAATAAAACTTTTTTAAAAATTGCAAAATATTATTTATAATAAAATTTTTTTGGTATTTTTTTATATTTTTGTAAAAAAATAACTTTAATTTTTTGTTTTTTTATATATAAAAAATAAAAGTTTTACACAAAGCTATTTTTGTACAAAAAAAATTATTTTTAAAACCAAAAATCATCAAGTCAATTGCTAACAAACTGAGATTCATGGCATCAGCCGTTGACAAAATACGTAGAAATGTTCCGGCTATAAGCTGTTTATTGACTGATTGATATGATGACATGCAGATTTAAAGTAAAAAATGAAAATAATTTTTAAATATGTATTGAATTTTAAGTTTTTTTGTTTATTTTTGAACAAACAATACAAAAAAAGTTTTAACCATTAATATATAAATAAAATGGAAGGATTATTATTTTTACTCTTTTTAGCTATTGCCTTGGTGTATTTTTCTGTCATTAAAAACAGAAAATCGATTCTCAAACGAATTGATTTTTACAATCAAGATATTGCTAAAAAACTTAAAATATTGGTTGACAACCAAATACAATTACACGATATGCTTCAAGAAATAAAAGAAGACAGTTTTGAAGATAGTACAGAATTGGATAATATTGATAAAATTATTACCGATATAGAATTAGCAAATTTCAAAAATAAAACTTCAAAAAATGAAAACGAATTAAATGAATTAGAATTTTCAAACAATCAAAACTCTGATAATGAAATAGATAACCTTGATAATGAAAAAATAAACTATACACACGAAACGTTATTAACGAATGAAGAAGTTGATGAAGAAGATGAAATTGAAGAGGAATTTGAAATAAATGATAACAAAAACTTTGCAAATAGCACAAAAACAGATGAAAATCTGAACCAAAAACGCGATTATTTTGAACAAAAAATAGCTGATACAAAATCAAATTTTAAAAGTCAATTTCCCGATTTAGAAAAGTTTATTGGTGAAAATTTAATAAATAAAATCGGAATTGTTATAACTGTAATCGGAATTATTTTTTCGGTTAAATATGCTATTGATAATGAATACATTAACGAATTTGGTAGAGTTTTCATTGGCATTCTTGCAGGGGGACTTTTAATTGGGGTTGCACACAAGTTAAGAGCTAAATATGAAGCATTTAGTTCTGTTTTAGTTGGTGGTGGCTTAGCTACTTTGTATTTTACAATTGGGCTGGCATTTCAAGATTACCAAATTTTCAGTCAAGCCGTTGCTTTTGCTATCATGCTCATTATCACTATTTTTGCTGTATTACTTTCTATTCTCTACAATCGACAAGAATTAGCCGTTTTAGCCATCATTGGGGGTTTTGCTACGCCTTTAGCCGTGAGTACGGGTGAAGGAAATTACATAATATTATTCTCATATTTAGCACTTCTCAATGTTGGTATGCTGGTTTTAGCTTACTTTAAAAAATGGCGAGTTGTAAATATAATATCGTATTTCTTTACTATCATTATGTTTAGTGCTTGGCTTGTAAATACTGTTTATAAAGATAAATTACCATTGAAAGGTGCATTTATTTTTGCCGGTTTATTTTATTTTATCTTCTTTTTTCAAAATATTATTTACAATTTGCGGAAAAATACAAAATTCCAAGCTTGGGAATTTTTTATTTTACTCAGCAATTCGTTTGCGTTTTTTGCCGCAGGCTTATATATTTTGCACCATTCAGCACCAGAATGGAAAGGAATTTTCACGGCATTTATAGCACTTTTTAACTTTATTTTTGCATTTAGCTTATACAAAAAATCCGAAATTGATAAAAATTTAGTTTTCTTACTCATCGGATTAGTGCTTTCCTTTGTTAGTTTAATAGCACCTATTCAATTGAAAGGCAATTATATAACGCTCTTTTGGGCTGCTGAAGGAGTCATCTTGCTCTGGATGTGGCAAAAAACACAAATTAAACTCCTACGCCTTGCATCAGTCGCAATTATTGGCATTATGCTCATTAGTTTGTTTATGGATTGGAACAAAATATACTTCCAATATTCAGAAAAAGATGCTTTTATGCTAATAATAGCCAATAAAGGCTTTATTACAGGCTTTAGTGTCTTAGCCTCACTCCTACTCTCGCTTTTTTTACTTAAAAATGAAAAAACCGATTTTTTTATTTTACAAATACCAAAATTATATTACACCATAGCTTTAACAACTTTATTTACCGGAATTTTATATTTAACATTCTTTTTTGAAATCGCATACCATTTAAAAGTTTATTACACAACCATTGATGAGATGAACTCCATAATTACTGCGTACAATTTAGGATTTATAATGCTGCTTAGCTTGTGGCTGCATAGATATAAAAACTATGTAACAGACAATATATCAATAACTTTAAACATTATTGGATTGCTTATTTTTGCAATTTATGCTTTACCTATTTTTGCAGAACTGCGAAACCTTAGAATCGAAGAAAATCCAGTTGCCGGAAGTGCCATAGCATTTCATTACATCTCGCTTGTAATAAGCTTATTTTTAATAGCTTACAATATCTTCAAAATTCAAAAATTGAATATTGAGAATCAAAAAATTATTGATTTTAGTTACTGGATTTCAACTATTTACGTTATTGCAATACTAAGTGCCGAAATAGATAATATCATTTTGTTCAAATATTTCGATATACACTCTATCAAACTACTCGAAAACGCTGAAAAAATTGAATATTGGCAAATCTCCGAACTCAAAGACAAAATACTACAACAATCGCACAAAATAGCGTTTCCAGTGCTTTGGGGGATAAGTTCATTCACTTTAATGTTAATCGGATTAAGCAAAGAAATGAGAATTTTGCGCATTATCGCTTTAGCTGTTTTTTTTATTACCATACTAAAACTCTTTATAATAGATGTTTGGGATATGGCTGAAGGCGGAAGAATTTTAGCTTTCGTACTATTAGGTGTATTACTTTTAATTATTTCATTTTTATACCAAAAAATTAAATTGATTATTTTAGATAAAGATGAAAACTAATACGGTATTATAACTAATACCTAACCCGATTATTCTTTTTTTAATAAATATTCGTGAAAATTTTTTTTTTAAGTTTCACTTTTAAATTTTACTTTTGTAAAGATTTAAAAAAAAAAATAATTTTTTAATACATAAAAAGACAAAATAAAATTTATAAAATTTTATTGTTTATAAATATAAAAAAAATATGAAAATATCAATAGTTGGAACCGGTTACGTTGGTTTGGTAAGCGGTACTTGTTTTGCTGAAACAGGATTAGACGTTACTTGCGTGGACATTGACACAGCAAAAATTGAAAAACTTAACAACGGAATAATTCCTATTTACGAACCCGGGTTAAAAGAAATGCTCGACAGAAACGTAAAAAAAGACCGTTTGCATTTCACTACAAGCCTCAAAGACAGCCTTGTAGATGCTGAAAGCGTTTTTATAGCCGTTGGAACACCTCCCGACGAAGACGGAAGTGCAGACTTAAAATACGTCTTAGGCGTTGCACGCGAAATAGGTCAATATATGACTGATTATCTGGTAGTTGTAACCAAAAGTACCGTTCCCATTGGCACTGCAAAAAAGGTAAAAGCCGCCGTACAAGAAGAACTCGACAAACGTGGCGTAAACATTGCCTTTGACGTAGCTTCAAACCCTGAATTTTTAAAAGAAGGAGATGCCATTAGCGACTTTTTAAAACCCGACAGAATAGTAGTAGGAACCGAATCGGAAAGAGCTGAAAAATTAATGCAAAAACTTTACCGTCCATTTTTGCTCAACAATCACCCGATTATTTTTATGGACATACCTTCGGCTGAATTGACAAAATATGCAGCTAACTCTATGTTAGCCACAAAGATAAGCTTTATGAACGACATAGCCAATCTTTGCGAAATAGTGGGTGCAGACGTAAATAAAGTGCGAAAAGGCATTGGAAGCGACTCCCGAATTGGCAAAAAATTTATTTACCCGGGTGCAGGTTACGGAGGCTCTTGTTTCCCAAAAGACGTAAAAGCATTAATAAAAACTGCCGACGAAAACAATTATTCTCTCCGTATTTTAAAAGCTGTTGAAGAAGTAAACGAACTTCAAAAATCCGTTGTCTATAATAAAATTTACGAGCATTTCAAAGGCAACTTAAAAGGTAAAACTTTTGCACTTTGGGGCTTATCATTTAAGCCTTTAACCGACGATATGCGCGAATCGCCTTCTCTTATTATTATCGATAAACTTTTAGCGCAAGGCGCAAAAATAAAAGCCTACGACCCGGCTGCCATTGAAGAAAGCAAACGAAAAATTGGTGATATAATAGAATATGGCAACGACAAAGAAGAGGTTCTCATTGATGCTGATGCTCTGATAGTTATAACTGAATGGAACGAATTTAGAATGCCCAATTTCAAAGTGGTTTCAAGACTTTTGAAAAACAAAGTGATTTTCGACGGACGAAATATTTACGAACCCAACGAAATTTTAGAAAACGGATTTACTTATTATAGTATCGGAAGAAATGTTATAAAATAAAAAGGTTATTTTTAAACTCTATTTAACTTTTCAAAATTTTATGGTAACATATATAATTTCATAAAAAAAATTACATATAAATACCATTTTATATAATTTCTTTTATAAAAAAATGATTTCTATACAAAAAAATTGAAGTTTTACTTGGTAAACTTCAATTTTTTTTAAAATAAAAAAAGAAAATGAAACGAATTTTAATAACCGGTGGTGCAGGTTTTGTAGGCTCGCATTTGTGCGAAAGGCTTTTAAATGAGGACAATGAAGTAATTTGCTTAGATAATTATTTTACAGGTGAAAAACGAAACATTGCTCACTTAATCGGAAACCCTTATTTTGAGGTAGTTAGGCACGATGTTACCATGCCCTATTTTGCCGAAGTGGACGAAATTTACAATTTAGCTTGCCCCGCCTCACCCATTCATTATCAGTTCAATGCCATTAAAACCATTAAAACTTCGGTAATGGGCGCAATAAATATGCTCGGACTTGCCAAACGCACCAAAGCACGAATTTTACAGGCTTCAACAAGCGAAGTTTACGGCGACCCAAAAATTCACCCGCAAAAGGAAACTTACTGGGGACACGTCAATCCCATCGGCATTCGCTCGTGCTACGACGAAGGAAAGCGTTGTGCCGAAACACTTTTTACAGATTACCACCGACAAAACGGAGTGGACATTAAAATTATCCGTATTTTTAACACTTATGGTCCGCGCATGCACCCAAACGACGGCAGAGTGGTTTCCAATTTCATCATTCAAGCTTTAAAAGGCGAAGATATTACGGTTTATGGTGAAGGCTCACAAACACGTAGTTTTCAATATGTTGATGATTTAGTTGAAGGAATGGTTCGTATGATGGCTACCGAAAATTTTACTGGTCCGGTGAATATTGGAAATCCTAATGAGTTTACTATCATGGAATTAGCTGAAAAAGTTATCAAACTTACCAATTCAAAATCGAAAATTATTCATCAACCACTACCTTCCGACGACCCAACTCAACGACAACCCGATATTTCATTGGCTAAAGAAAAACTAAACGGGTGGCAACCCAAAATTCAATTGGAAGAAGGTTTGATAAAAACCATTCAATATTTTGAAAATTTGCTTAACGAACTTTAAAAAGTTGATTCTAAAATTTTATCTTATTTTTTCAAAAAATAAACCGACTTTTTTAACAAAAATAATTCTATTTTATTTCATAACAATTTTTTCTTTATAGAAATCTTTTTTAGTTTTGCGAACTTATATTTTAATTTTTCATATAAAAAAACAAAATATTTGAGCCAAATTATTATAAAAAAATACAAAGCATGAAAGGTATTATTCTTGCCGGTGGTGCCGGAACTCGTTTATATCCAATAACCAAAAGCATCTCGAAACAAATCATTCCGGTTTACGATAAACCGATGATTTACTATCCGTTATCGGTTCTAATGCTTGCCGGAATTAGAGAAATTTTAATTATTTCTACTCCTCAAGACATACACCTTTACGAAGATTTACTTGGAGATGGTTCACAAGTAGGCATTCAACTTGAATATGCCATTCAGCCTTCGCCCGATGGATTGGCACAAGCTTTCATTATTGGAGAGCAATTTATTGACAATCAGCCGGTTTGTTTAATTTTAGGCGACAATATTTTTCATGGTTATGGACTTTCGGGTATGCTCAAAGAGGCAGCAAAGCTCAAAACCGGTGCTATGGTTTTTGGCTATTTTGTAAACGATGCATCGCGCTACGGAGTTGTAGAATTTGATGAAAATCAGAGTGCTATAAGCATTGAAGAAAAACCCAAACAACCAAAATCCAACTATGCCGTTACCGGATTGTATTTTTATGGAAATGATGTAGTTGAAAAAGCAAAAAACTTAAAACCCTCTGCTCGTGGCGAATTAGAAATAACCGACCTCAATCGTATCTACTTGGAAGAAAATCGTTTACACGTAAAACTACTGGGACGTGGAATGGCATGGCTCGACACCGGCACACACGAAAGCCTGCTCGAAGCTTCAAATTACATAGCTTCCATAGAAAATCGGCAAGGATTAAAAGTTGCTTGCATCGAAGAAATTGCTTTTTCGCGCAAATACATCAACAAAGAAAAATTGTTTACTTTAGCTAATGCGCTAAAAAACAATCAATACGGAGAATATTTACTCCGAATAGCCGAAGGAAAAATCAAAACTTTTGAATATTAATTTTTTATAAAAATGAATTTAATCAAAACCGAAATACCGGATTTATTTATTGTAGAACCCAAACTTTTTTTTGATGAAAGAGGTTATTTTTTTGAAAGTTATAGCCAAACGAAATTTTCAGATAACAATCTGATATACAATTTCATACAAGACAATCAAGCCAAATCGCAATACGGAGTTATTCGCGGATTGCACTTTCAAAAAGGAGAATATGCTCAAGCCAAATTGGTAAGAGTTTTGTCGGGACGCATTAAAGATGTTGCCGTAGATTTAAGACCCAATTCGGCTACTTTCGGCAAAGTTTTCAGCATCGAACTAAATGATGAAAACAATTTGCAATTACTTATTCCACGCGGATTTGCTCATGGATATTCGGTTTTAAGTGCTTCGGCTATTATCGAATACAAATGCGACAATATTTATATGCCCACTGCCGATGGAGGTATCTTATTCAATGACAAGGATTTAAGTATTGATTGGCAAATTCCGTTTGAAAGGCAAATTGTTTCTTTAAAAGACAAAAAAAATCCTACTTTAGCTGAATTTATTGCTTTAAAAAATTAATTTTTTTACAAAAAAACCATGAATATTCTTGTTACCGGTGCAAAAGGGCAATTGGGAAGCGAAATTAAAATCCTTTCTAAAGGCTTTTCATGCCACACATATTTCTTAACCGATATTGATGAGCTTGATTTGACTAATTATCAGGCTGTTGATAATTTTTTCAATCAAAATAAAATCGATTTAATTGTAAACTGCGCCGCTTACACTTCGGTCGATTTAGCCGAAACCGAAAGCAATTTAGCTCAACTCATCAATGTTAAAGCCGTTGAAATTTTAGCGGATAAAGCCATTGAAAAAAACATCAAAATCATTCATATTTCCACTGATTATGTGTTCGATGGCACACACTATCGCCCTTACAAAGAAGACGAAATTACCAGTCCCAACTCTGTTTACGGAAAAACTAAACTTGACGGTGAAAATATTTTAAAAAATAAACCGGTAGATTCAATTATCATTCGCACGTCTTGGCTTTATTCATCTTTTGGAAATAATTTTGTAAAAACCATCATGCGGCTTTCAAATGAACGCGAAGAATTAAATGTAGTAGGAGACCAAATCGGAACACCTACTTATGCAGCCGATTTAGCCGAAGCGATAATGAAAATAATTGAAAATTACCGACTTACAGGCGTTTTTGAAAAAGAAATTTATCATTTTTCCAATCAAGGCGTTTGCAGTTGGTACGATTTTGCAACCGAAATAACCCTAATGATTAAAAGCAATTGCAAAATCAATTCCATTGAAACACAAAAATATCCAACTCCGGCTCAAAGACCTCATTTTAGCGTACTTTGCAAAGAAAAAATAAAAAAAACCTTTGGTTTAGAAATTCCTTATTGGAAAAAAAGTTTACAAAAATGTATCGCAATTATAGAAAATAACAATAAAAATATAAATCTATGAAAACTTTTTTAGGAAAAATTTTTTTCGCTCTTACCAATTGGAAGATAACAGGAATAGTTCCAACCGAAAAAAAATACATCGTTTTGCAAGCTCCGCACACAAGCAATTGGGATTTTTTGGTGGGAAAGATGTTTAATTTTATCGTGAAAATGGACCCCAAAATTTTTATCAAAAAAGAACTTTTTGTATTTCCAATTGGAATTGTAACACGATTTATGGGCGGGATTCCGGTAGATAGAAGCCGAAAAACATCACTCATAGAAGATACAATTGCTGAATTTAATAAACACGAAAACTTTATTTTAGCCATTACGCCCGAAGGCTCACGCTCGCGCCGCGTAGAATGGAAAAAAGGCTTTCACCACATTGCTAAAAAAGCGGGTGTACCCGTTTATTTAGGATACATCGATTACAAAACAAAAGAGGTAGGTGTTGAAGCTGAGCCACTTACGCTCACCGACAATGTTGACACCGACATGGCAGAACTTAAACGCCGATATTCAAAATACACAGCAAAATACCCCGAAAATTTTGGATATTAATTTTTTTGCAGCATAAAAAAAACGGTCATTTTATATTAAGCCTTTCAATGAAAATAAGCACCATTCAAACTCAACTTTTTTGGGAAGACATTGACGCTAACTTATTTTATTTCAATAAGTTAATAAACAAAATCGACTCTCAAACCGATTTAATTATTTTGCCCGAAATGTTCACAACCGGATTCACTCCCAATGCTTCAAAAGTAGCAGAAAATGAAAATGGAAAAGCTTTTAATTGGCTTAAAAACAAAGCTTTAGAACGCAAAGCTGCCATTTTGGCAAGCATTATTTTCAATGAAAATGGAATTTACAAAAACCGACTTATTTTTGTAAAACCCGATGGTTCTTCAGAATATTACGACAAAAGACATTTATTCGGAACCACCGAAAAAAATGCTCTTACAGCCGGAAAGAACCGGAAAATCATTGAATACAAAAATTGGCGAATTTTACCATTAATTTGTTACGATTTGCGTTTTCCGGTTTGGTCGAGGTGCAAAAACGATTACGATTTGCTCATTTACATTGCCAACTGGCCCAGCAAACGAATAGCTCATTGGCGAACGCTACTGCAAGCCAGAGCCATTGAAAATCAATGCTATACAATAGGTGTAAACCGAATAGGAAACGATGGAAACGGTTATCAATACAATGGAAACAGCTTAATTATTTCGCCCAAAGGTGAAATTTTAAATTCAATTAATGAAACAGAAAGCATTGAAAATCAGATATTAAATAAATCAGAACAAGATAATTATCGACATTTTTTTGCAATACAAGCCGATGCCGATAAATTTAATATAGAACTTTAATAAAAATAAAAAAAATACCCGAAAAAAACTTTTCGGGTAAACACTAATTTAAAAAATGAAATCTGATTCTTTAATAAAACTTAAATATAAATTAATCCATTTTTTTTAATTCAAATTATCCTGTTCAATAATAGTTCTTGCCATGTTAAGAATAGTATCGTCATCAAGAACTACAATGCCTCCATCGGGACCTTGCTCTATATGCACACCAATCGTTTTCCCATCTTTATAAGTTGAGCCGAAGTAATTGCGAACTGTTTCAACCGGAAGGTCTAATTCGTCGGCTATTTTTCTTATGCTTCCTGAAGGAAGACTGTCTTTAATTCTTCTTAGTTCATTGAATGTTATTGTCATAGCTTTTACTTTTTAATGAGTTATGGATAAATTTGCCTTGCAAATTTATCCGTTTTTTTATTAGTCCATGATTTTTTTAGTTTTTAGTTTGCACAAATATAATTTTAATTTTTTTAATAACCTAATTTTAACATCATTTTTTTTGTTTTTTTTTTATTTTTTTTAAAAAAGTTTTTTTTTGAAAAAAAAAATAATTTAAAATACTGATTATCTGTTATTTAATAATTTTAACATATCTAAATTCTATAATAAATAAATAATTAAAAATGCCCTGAAATTCAAAAAAAACAAATTTTTTAATCTCAATTTTGTCTTTTTTTAATGCAAAAATGTATTGTAAAATTAATTTGATGTTAAATTTTTGAAAAATAAAGGTTAGATTTACAGTTTCAAAAAAGAATGACTTTAAAAAAAAAAAATTCAATTTTATAAAAAAAGGACTCTTTTATAAATTTATAAATCAAAAAAAATGTTAAATTTTCATTAAAAAATAGCTTTTTTAAACTATATGTTTTAAAAAATGTTTTTATAATAAACTGAAATACAATTATATAAAAATCAAAAGACAAAAGTATCTTAAAATAATTAGTATATTTAAAAAAACTTTTTAAACTTTGTACAAAACTTACAAACATTTTTTTTGGAAGGAAAATTTTTTTTTATAAAAAAAACTTCAACAAATAAATTTTAGTTTAAAACTTACAATTATAAACAAAAACATGAAATCCATTTTCACATACGAACTATCACTATTTCAATACGTTTTTTTATGTGAATAAAAAGGCAACAAGGCATAAGTTGCCTTTTTGTGTTTTATTTGGGCAAAATTTCTATGTTTTAAAAAAAGAAAACCAGTTATTTTTCAAAAAAAAAACTTTTTTACAACTAAAAAAAGATGAATACTCCAATTAATTATGAAATTGTAAAAGAAGAAATTGAAAAAAGCGGCTTGCCTATTGTGGGCAATGCAACTATCAGAGAAATAGTCCGTTTAGTAAATCGAATTGAAGCCCGAAGTGGCGAAAAATTTATTAGAATGGAAATGGGAGTACCGGGTTTAGAACCTCCACAAATAGCCATAGATGCTGAAATCGAGGCACTTAAAAGTGGGGTTTCCTCAAAATATCCTATGATGGAAGGTGATGCTCAACTTAAAATTGAAATTTCGCGTTTTGCCAAGTTATTTCTCGATATTGACGTTCATAGCGAGCATTGTTTGCCTACGGTTGGTTCTATGCAAGGGGCAATGGCGTGCTTTATGGTTGCCAATCGAAACAACAAAGATAGAGAGGGTACATTATTTATAGACCCCGGTTTTCCGGTTCAAAAGCAGCAATGCAAAGTGCTGGGACACAATTATTATTCCTTTGATGTTTACAATTATCGCGGACAAAAATTGCGGGCAAAAATTGAAGATTTTTTCAAAACCGGCAAAATTTCTACCATTTTGTACTCTAACCCCAACAATCCTTCATGGATAGCTTTTACCGAAGAAGAATTGCAAATAATTGCCGAACTTGCTGATAAATACGATGTTATAGTTTTAGAAGACTTGGCTTATTTTGGAATGGATTTCCGGCACGATTATTCAAAACCCGGACAGCCGCCTTATCAGCCAACGGTTGCAAAATATACCGACAATTATATCTTGCTCATTTCCAGCTCCAAATCCTTTAGCAATGCCGGACAAAGAATTGGCATGATGCTTATTTCGAACAAACTTTTTACTCGCCGCTACCCCGACTTAAAACGCTATTACGCCACCGATGGTTTTGGATATTCCATGATTTACGGAGCTTTGTACGCGCTATCGTCGGGCGTTACGCACTCGGCACAAAAAGGCTTGGCTGCATTGCTCAAAGCCACAAACGACGGGCAATTCAATTTTGTTGAACATGTAAGAGAATACGGTAGCAGAGCCAAAGAAATGAAACGTATTTTCGTAGAAAATGGCTTTAAAATAGTCTATGACAAGGACTTAGATGAACCCATTGCCGATGGTTTTTATTTTACGTATTCCTATCCTGAAATGACCGGAATTGAGCTGCTCGAAAAAATGCTTTACTACGGAATCAGTGCGATTTCGCTCAATATTACAAACAGTGAGCGCATTGAAGGCATTAGGGCATGTGTTTCGCAAACGCACCCTTCGCGGTTTCCTATTTTAGAGCAACGTTTAAAACAATTTCACAACGACCACAAAAAATAATTCGGTATTTTTTAAATTTGAAAATTTGGAAATTTAGAAATTTGAAAATGGCGAATTATTTTTATGAAAAATATTCAAATAATTAAATATAACTTTTAAAAAAAAACTAAAAAAAAACAATTATGGCAAAAATTAGAGGTGCTGTAGTAGTTGATGTAGAAAGATGCAAAGGCTGTGTAATTTGCGTAAACGCTTGTCCAACAAATGTTTTAAGCATGTCAAAAGACGTTAATGGGAAGGGTTATTCTTTTTCATACATGGAAAATCCGGAGGCTTGTACGGGTTGTATGAGCTGCTCGTTGGTTTGCCCCGATGTAGTAATTACCGTTTACCGAATGAAAGTAAACGAATAATTTTTCTGCTTTTTTTTGCGAAAGCAAAAAACAACTTTACAACAAATAAGCATCAAAACAAACAATTAAAATAGTATCAAGTAATGGGAGAATTACGATTAATGAAAGGAAATGAGGCTATTGCAGAAGCAGCCATTCGCTGCGGTTGCGATGCCTATTTCGGATACCCGATTACTCCGCAATCGGAGATTTTAGAGTATCTTACCCTACAAAATCCGGAAAAAACAACCGGCATGGTTGTTCTTCAGGCAGAAAGCGAAATAGCTGCCATCAACATGGTTTACGGCGCAGCGGCTTGTGGCAAAAAAGCCTTGACCTCGTCGTCAAGTCCCGGAATTAGCTTAAAACAAGAAGGTATTTCATATATAGCAGGCGCCGAACTTCCGGCTGTAATTGTAAATGTAGTGCGCGGAGGTCCCGGTTTGGGAACCATTCAGCCATCGCAATCGGATTATTTTCAGTCGGTTAAAGGCGGTGGACACGGCGACTACAAGCTGATTGTTTTAGCTCCAAATTCGGTTCAAGAGCAATACGACTTTGTAAAACTCGGTTTCGACTTGGCGTTCAAATACCGCAATCCGGTGCTTATTTTGAGCGATGGCGCGATTGGACAAATGATGGAAAAAGTGCAAATTTCGGACTTTACTCCGCGCTGGACTGAGGAAGAAATAGTGCAAATGACCGGTTCATGGGCTACGCACGGAAAACCGGAAACCAGAAAACACAACATTGTTACTTCGCTCAATCTGCAACCCGAACCGCAAGAGGAACACAATCACCATTTGCAGAGAAAATATAAAGAAATAGAAGACAACGAGTTGCGCTATGAAAAATTTTTCTGCGAAGATGCCGAATATGTGTTTGTAGCTTACGGAACCAGTTCGCGCTTGTGCCAAAAAGCAATTCAATTGGGACGCGAAAAAGGATTAAAATTGGGTTTACTTCGCCCGATTACTTTATTTCCGTTTCCCAAAAAACAAATTAAAATGGCTACCAAAAAAGCAAAAGCTTTTCTTGCTGTAGAAATGAGCGCCGGACAAATGGTTGAAGATGTGCAACTTGCCGTAAAAGGCAAACGCCCTGTAAAACATTTCGGTCGCTACGGCGGAATGATTCCTATGCCCGACGAAATTTTGGAAGCAATGGAAGAATTAATTGCCAAAGTAGAAAAAAAAGAAGCCAAAAAAGCCCAAAAAAAGGCAAAGAAAAAAGCTGAAAAAGAAGCTAAAAAACAAAAAAATTAGCCCCATTTCGCTAAAAAAAGGTTTGTTTTTTCATTTTTTTGACAAAAAAAAGAAAAACAAATTTTAAAAAAAATAAAAAATAACCTTTTAATTTTTTTAAGAAATGAGTATTTCAATTCAAGATATTATAAAAGAAGAAAATAAAGTCTTTTCTAAGACCAAACTTCTGACAGACAAGGTGTTCTCTTACTGTCCGGGTTGCGGGCATGGAGTTGCACACCGCATCATTATGGAAGTGATAGAAGAAATGGGTATTGTAAACCAAACCATTGGCGTTGCGCCGGTTGGTTGCTCGGTTTTAGCCTACGATTTTATGGACATAGACATGCAACAAGCTGCTCACGGACGCGCTCCGGCAGTGGCTACGGGCATTTCGCGCGTTTTCCCCGACAAATATGTTTTCACTTATCAGGGCGATGGCGACTTGGCTGCCATTGGAACAGCCGAAACCATTCACGCTTGCAGCCGTGGCGAAAACATCATTATCTTCTTCATTAACAATGGAATATATGGAATGACCGGCGGTCAAATGGCACCAACTACGCTCGAAGGCATGAAAACCTCCACTTCGCCTCACGGACGCGATTTGCACCAAATGGGTTTCCCAATTAAAATGACCGAAATTGTAGCGCAACTCGATGGCGTTCAATTTGCTACGCGACAAGCCGTTCACACGCCTTCGGCAGTAAGAAAAACAAAAAAAGCGGTAAAAAAAGCCTTTGAAAATGTAAAAAACAAAAAAGGCGTTTCATTTATCGAAATTGTTTCAAACTGCAATTCGGGCTGGAAATTAGCTCCCGTAAAAGCCAACGAATGGATGGAAGAATTTATGTTTCCGGTTTACCCAATTGGAGATATAAAAGGCTGATTTTTAATGTTTAACGGTTAATATTTAACGATTAATGAATACGAATAAAAAAAATCTATAAATTTTATAAATCATTTTTTTTACAAAAATATAATTCGTTATCGTATTAGCCCATTCAATTTATAAATTTTTAAACATCAAAAAGAATGACAGAAGAAATTATTATAGCCGGATTTGGCGGTCAAGGAGTTTTGTCGATGGGCAAAATATTAGCTTATTCGGGCATGATGAAAAATATGGAAGTGAGTTGGATGCCTTCTTACGGACCGGAAATGCGCGGCGGAACTGCCAATGTAACGGTCATTGTGAGCGAAGAACGCATCAATTCGCCGGTTTTGAAAATGTACGATACCGCCATTATTCTTAACCAGCAATCGATGGACAAATTTGAAAAATCGGTGAAACCCGGAGGCGTTTTAATTTACGACAACAACGGCATCACGCACCCGCCAACGCGCAAAGACATAACGATTTACCTCATTGAAGCCAACAAAGTAGCCATAAAAATGAGCAATACAAAAGTGTTTAACATGGTTGTTTTAGGAGCATTTTTGCAGGTAAAACCGATTGTAAACATAGAAGATGTGGACAAAGGACTAAAAAAATCGCTGCCCGAACGTCATCATCACCTCATCGCGCTCAACGAAGAAGCTATACGCAACGGTATGGCTGCCGTTCAATTGGTTCAAGAAGCGGCATAACTTTTTTTTAAAAAACGAAATAAATTATTTTGTTATATTGTTTATTGTAAAGAATTGAATAAAAGTTTTTTCCGAAAATCTTTTTACTTCAATTCTTTTTTTTTTGTATATAATAAAAAAATTCTATCTAATTTTTTTATTATTTGTAAGATAAAAAAATCCAAATATTTGATAATCTATACTTTACAAAATATTCTTTGAATTTAAAAAATCATAATTTTTTTTTATTTTCATAAAAAAATAGAATACTTTCAAATTTCACTTAAATTTTGTTAAAACACAATTCATAAACAAGTATTTTTTTGTATTTTTGGCTGTTTTTTAGAAAAGCTTTTTTTAAAAAATAAAACATTTACTAACAACAAAAAAAAAATACAACTTTCTGAAAATAAAAATATTATAATTCAATATACGTTATGAAAAAACTAAAATTACTCTTTTTCTTATTTTTTGCCGTTTTTAATTATTCGCACGGGCAACAAGCTGAAAATAACATTGTATTAACTATTGAAAATGAAAAGATTAGCCAAGCTGAATTTGAACGGATTTACAATAAAAACAAAAATATTGAAACAGAAGGAGTTGAAAATTCAGTTAAAAATGTTAGCGATTACATGGAACTTTTTATTAATTTTAAGCTTAAAGTGCAAGAAGCCAAAAGCTTAGGACTTGATACAACAAAAAGTTTTATCAACGAACTGGAAAGTTACCGAAAACAACTCGCTGTGCCTTACTTAACGGACGAAAGCGTCATTCAACAGCTTACCAAAGAAGCTTACGAGCGTTCAAAATACGAATTAGGTGTTTCTCATATTATGGTGAAACTCAACACAAACGCCTCGCCACAAGACACTTTAAAAGCTTACAACAAAGCTATGGAAATTTACAAAAGAGCCATAAAAGGAGAAGATTTTAAAGCTCTGGCTTTAACAACTTCCGATGACAAAGAAAATGGTGGCTATTTGGGTTATTTTAGTACGTTTAGAATGATATATTCCTTTGAAAATGCCGCTTACAACACCGAAGTAGGAAAAATTTCAAAACCCGTTCGCACGCGTTTTGGATACCATATTATAAAAGTGCAAGACAAAAGACCGGCTCGCGGTCGCATCAAAGTAGCTCATATTATGGTATTTACGCCTAAAGACATGACCGAAGACCAACAAACGAAAGCCAAAATGCGAATTGACAGCATTTATCAAATTGTTTTGGAAGGCAAAGATTTTGCAGAAATGGCAAAAAACTTATCCGAAGACAAAGGCACGGCTGTACGTGGTGGTGAATTGAACGAGTTTGGAGCAGGCGAAATGGTTCCTGAATTTGAAAATGCAGCATTTGAACTTACCTCTGATGGCGAAATAAGTAAACCGATAAAAACAGCTTATGGCTGGCACATTATTAAACGTTTAAGCATCAAAGAATTAGGTAATTTTGAAGATGAGAAAAAAGACTTAGAAGATAAGGTGCGCCGAACCGGAAGAACCACAAAAAGTAAAGATGTTTTTATTTCTAAACTCAAAAAAGAATATCAATTTGCAGAATTAAAGCCAGTTTCATATTTTTATAATGTTGTAGATTCGACTATTTTTGAGGGAAATTGGAAAATAGAAAAAGCATCTGAACTTAAAAAACCAATGTTTAAATTTGCTCAAATAAAAGTAACTCAGCAAGATTTTGCACAATTTTTATTTGAACAAAAAAAAAAATTGACACCAATACCAATTGAAAATTATGTTGATAATCAATACAATAGCTTTATTGAAAAAAAGCTTATGGATTACGAAAATTCGCAACTTGAAAATAAATATCCCGATTTCAAATATTTAATGAAAGAATATCACGATGGCATTTTACTTTTTGAAATTACAAACAAAATGGTTTGGGAAAAAGCCATAGAAGATAGTTTGGGATTAAAAGATTTTTACGAAAAAAGTAAAGAAAAATATCAATGGAAAGAGCGAAAAGATATAGTAGTTTATTCGTGCAAAACCAAAGATATAGCTTACAAAACCATTGATTTACTCAATAAATATGCAAAAAAACCACTTTCTAACGATTCAATTTCAGCACTTCTAAATGTAGAAGCATCGGATATATTACAAATTCGCGAAATGAAAATTGAAATCGAAAATCAATCCATTTACCATGAACTTTCGGAAAAAATTGGCATTTCAAAAATAAAAGAAGACAAAGGGCGTTTTATTTTTGTCGATACCAAAAAATTTATTGAGCCGATACCAAAAAAATTAAGCGAAGCCAAAGGAATTATAACTTCCGATTATCAAGATTTTTTGGAAAAACAATGGATAACTGAGCTTAGAAACAAATATTCGTTCAAAGTAAACGAAAATATTTTAAAAACGATAAAATAATTAATTCTTAATAACCTGTAACCACTTTTTTAATAAAAAATTTTATAAAATTTGATACATTATTAAATGGATAGAGTGTTAAAATAGCACAAAAAAGTATGAAAATGATGCTTTTTAGAAAAATTTATAAAAAAGTTTATATTTTTGTACTTTCATAAAAAAAAATAAAATTTAATTTGTAATTTATTAAAAATCAATATAATGAAAAACATTTTTTATTTTCTCAGCCTATTCATTTTATTGTGGGGCTGTGGAAAAGATAAAGAAGAAGAGAAGGAAAAACCACTGGCAAAAGTTTTTGATAAATATCTGTATCTTGAAGATATTAAGGGAATTATACCCGAAGGCACCAGCTCGGCTGATAGTGCAGCCAAAATAACAAGTTACATAAACAACTGGGTTAAAAGGGAATTATTGGTAAAAAAAGCCGAGTTAAACCTTGCCGACAAAGACGATGCAATAAAAAAAATGATAGAAGAATATAGAGCAGACCTTCTCATTCACAGATACTTAAATGAATTGATTCAACAAAAACTCGACACAACCATTACCAACGAACAAATAGAATCGTTTTATGAAAAAGAATCGGCTCAATTTTTACTTAATTTTAATGTGGTAAAAGTTTTATTTGTAAAAATATCGTCCGATGTAAAAGATTTATACAAAGTTCGCAATTTGTATCGTTCGTCAAAAGAAGACGATTTGGACAAATTGGAAAAATTTTGTAGAGAAAATGCTGCTACTTACGATAATTTTTCAAACGATTGGATAGCTTTTAGCGATATTTTAGAATATTTACCCGAAAAACTTGAAAATCAAAAGGACTTTTTAAGAATGAATCAAAGCATAGAAACCAAAGATTCATTGCACAATTATTATGTTCACATAAAAGATTTTAAACTTATTGGCGATATTTCGCCCATTAAATTCGTAAAAAGCAATTTGAAAACCATCATTTTGAACCAAAGAAAGAGCAATTTAGTTGCCGAACTTGAAAAAGATATGTTTCAAAATGCTTTAAACAACGGAAATGTAGAAATATTTAGCGAATAATCCGTTTTTTACAAAAAATAAAATAAAATCATCAAATTTATACAAAAAAAATGAAAAAAAGTATCATTCTACTACTTATTTTTACCATTTCATTCGCATTTTTCGGTTTTTCGCAACCGCAAGCAGGAACTGGAGCAATAGTTGATAAAATAATAGGAATAGTAGGTAATAAAATTATAAAAATATCTGACGTTGAAAGTCAATACTTGCAAATGAAAGCTCAAGGTGTACCCGTAAATGACAAAAGCAAATGCAAAATATTTGAAGAATTGCTTATTCAGAAACTAATGGTAAATCAGGCACTTATAGACAGTATCGAAGTCAATGATATGCAAGTAATGTCGGAAATAGACCGAAGAGTGGCTATTTTTTCGGAGCGTGCCGGCGGAGATGATAAATTGGTGGAATATTTTAATAAATCAATTCCCGAAATTAAAAAAGATTTTGAAGAAATTGTGCGCGACCAATTATTAATGCAACAAATGCAGCAAGAAATTGTTGGCGAATTAAAAGTTACTCCCAAAGAAATCAACCATTTTTTTGAAAGCATTCCGCAAGACAGTTTGCCCGAAATTCCTGAACAAATCGAATTGAGTCAAATAATTATTGAGCCGACTATAACATTGGAAGCCAAGCGTTTTGCCAAAAACAAGTTGCAAAACTATCGCAAAAGAATAGTTGAAAATGGCGACGATTTTGCCGTTTTAGCCTCACTTTATTCAGAAGACCCCGGTTCGGCTGCCAAAGGAGGAGAATTGGGTTTCATGTCGAAAGGTGCTTTTGTAAAAGAGTTCTCCGAAGCTGCTTTTAAATTGAAAAAAGGTGAAATTTCAAACGTAATTGAAACCGAATTTGGCTATCACATCATCGAATTGATAGAAAAAAGAGGCGACGAAGCGAATTTCAGGCACATTTTAATTACCCCAAAAGTAGCCAACGAAGCCAAAATAGCAGCCAAAAACAAACTCGACAGTCTGGCGACCGCTATTCGTACCGATTCAATCACTTTTGCTGTAGCGGCACTGATTTATTCAACCGATAAAACGACCAAAAACAATGGCGGAATTATGATGAATCCACATACCGGCGATACAAAATTTGAAATGAACCAAATTCACCCCAGCATGAATTACGTAGTAAAAGGCTTAAAAATTGGTGAAATTTCTGCGCCCTTTATTACTGTAAATGACAAAGGTAGAGAGGTTTATGCAATAATAAAACTGATGAAGCAAAGCCCCGCTCACACAGCCAATTTAAAAAGCGATTACAAATTAATTCAAGATTTTGCTTTGCAAAAAAAACAACAAGATGTAGTTCGCAAATGGGTAAATGATAAAATAAAAACAACTTATATCAAAATTGATGAACTTTACAAAAAATGCAATTTTGAAGAAAAAACATGGTTAAATAGCTTATAATCAAATTATTATGATAAAATATACCGACGATGTAGAAGCTGCAAAAGCTTTAAAAATAAAATATGAAACCTTAAAAAACGAGATTGAAAAAAAAGTTTTCGGGCAAGAACAAGTTGTGCGAGAAGTTTTAATTTCAATTTTCAGCAACGGGCATTGCCTTTTGGTAGGCGTTCCCGGACTGGCTAAAACGCTATTAGTGAATACAATAGCAGAAACTTTGGGTTTAAATTACAAACGGATTCAATTCACTCCCGATTTAATGCCCTCCGATATAATTGGAACTGAAATTTTGGATACCGACCGGCATTTTAAATTCAATAAAGGTCCCATTTTTGCCAACATAATTCTTGCAGACGAAATAAATCGAACGCCCCCAAAAACTCAAGCAGCATTGCTCGAAGCCATGCAAGAAAAATCAGTTACAACTGCCGGAAATATTTATAAATTAGACCAGCCTTTTTTTGTTTTGGCTACCCAAAACCCCATAGAACAAGAGGGAACTTATCCCCTACCCGAAGCTCAACTCGACCGTTTTATGTTCAACATTTGGCTCGACTACCCAAGCATTGAAAATGAGATAATTATAGTAGAAAATACCACCTCAAACAAAGAAGTAAAACTTGACAAAATTCTTGATGCCGAAGAAATTATTTTCTTCCAAAACTTGGTGCGAAAAGCCCCAATCAACAGAAATGTAATTGAATACGCAGTGCATTTGGCTGCAAAAACCCGCCCAAATACTCAAACAGCTCACGAATGGGCTAATAAATATTTGAGCTGGGGAGCAGGTCCACGCGCTTCGCAATATTTGATAATAGGTGCTAAAACCAATGCCCTCTTAAACGGTAAGTTTTCGCCTGATATTGAAGATGTTAAAGCTGTAGCTTACCCCATTCTTCGCCATAGAATTGTAAAAAATTACAAAGCCGAAGCCGAACAAATTTCTATTGACCAAATTATTTCTAAATTATTATAATTTTGTTTTACAAAAATAAATTTTAAGGTATTTTAATTTTCAAAAAAAAATATTCTTTTTTTTTATAAAATTAAAAAAAAGTATTTAATAAATATATTTTTTATATAAATTTTACAGTATTTTTTTCAAAAAAAAAAAATCTTGAAATTTTACCATATTTTTTTGTTTTCAAAAAAAAATATTCTAAAAATAAAAAAAAAAAATTTTTTTTTTTATAAAAATTTTACGGTATTTTTTGTTTTCACAAACTAAGAAATCGAAAATTTTAAAAATTTTATTTCTCTTAATGAAAAAAATTTTCATCTGTTTTTTTATTTTATTTTTTGCAACGCATCTAAAAGCTCAAATAGCCGATACGACGCAGCGCGATACTATTGATTTTCAGGCACAAATACTCGAAGCCAGCCCCGAAATAGGAATAGGTGTGCAAAGGCTTACGGGTAATGTAATTATGACTCATGCAAATGCCATAATGAATTGTGATACAGCATTTTTCAATAGGCAAGCCAACAATTTTTTGGGTCAGGGAAACGTACATCTCAATCAGGGCGATACAATAAATATTTGGGCAAAAAATCTTTTTTACGATGGAAATCTGAAAATTGGAAAATTCAGAAAACAAGTAATTATGAAAAAAGACAGCATGACGCTTACTACCGATTCACTTGATTTTGACCTCAATAGCGATATAGGCTACTACAAATACGGCGCGAAAAGCGGAAACGGACAGGATACCCTAATTAGCCAAATTGGGATTTTTGACTCAAACAAAGATGAATTTTATTTTCGCACGAAAGTAAAAATCATTAGCCCAAACCAGATAATTAACTCAGACACACTTAATTACAATACTGTAACTAAAGTTTCCACTTTTTTGGGACCTTCAGAAATTTTGGGAGATTCGAATTACATTTACTGCGAAAATGGTTGGTACAACCATGAATTTGAAATTGCTCAATTCAATAAAAATGCGTTTTTAACCAACAAAAGCAACACTCTCAAAGGCGACAGCCTTTATTACGACCGCACAAAAGGCTATGGCGAATCGTTTAAAAACGTTACCATTATTGATACAACTCAAAAAATGATTATCAGCGGGCGTTTTGGAAAATTTATTGAAGCAACGGAATACTCATTTGTAGCCGATAGCGCACTTTTAAAGCACATTATCGATACAGATACTCTTTTTTTACACGCCGATACTTTAATTACTTTTGCTGATTCAATTTTTTATTATTCTGATTCTCTGCATATTATACGCGACACCCTTTTTTCTGTAAAAGATTCGATTCTGAAAATATCGTATCCGGTCATTCAGCTCACCGACACCGTTTTTCAAACACGCGATTCTTTAATTCAATTCATTGATACACTGATAACTAAACGCGATTCTTTGGTTACAACGCTCGATTCGTCAAAGAATTTTAAACATGTGCGGGCATACCACAAAATTAAAATGTTTAAGTCCGATTTTCAGGCAAAAGCCGATTCATTGAGTTACAACACGCTCGATTCTACTTTTCGCATTCACACTAAACCTATATTATGGTCTGATAGTCTGCAAGTTACAGCCGATTCTATTTTTATTTTTACAAAAAAAAATAAAATAGAACATGCCGAAATTATGAGCAATGCTTTTGTTATTATGCAAGAAGCGCAAGAGCAATTCAATCAAATAAAAGGAATAAATATTCTGGCATTTTTCAATGAAAAAGAAATTTTTAAAATAAATGTAAAAGAAGAATCCAAATCTATATTTTATGTAAAAGACAAAGGCGAAACCATTGGAATTAATAAAACCGAAAGTGGTGATATGCAAATTTTGCGTAAAAACGGAGAAATTGAATTTGTAAAATGGTTTGAAAAAGTCATTGGTGGACTTTATTCGGAAGAAAATTTGGAAGAGAGTGAAAAACGTTTTTCCGATTTTTTATGGCGGGAAAATGAAAAACCAAAAAAATGGCAAGATATTTTTATTTGGGAAGAAAATCAAACAGCACCTAAAGATGAAAATTTACAAAATACTCTCGATAACGAAAAATAAAAAAAGCCGTAAAATAAATTACGGCTTTTTTTTAATCTGCATTTCAAAAAACACCTTTTTTGGCAACAAAAAATCTTTTTAAAAATTAATATTCTTCTTCGTTAAAGAAAAAATCGTCTTTTGTAGGATAGTCGGGCCAAATATCTTCAATACTTTCATATTGCTCGCCTTCGTCTTCCATTTCTTGAAGATTTTCAATTACTTCGAGAGGTGCGCCCGAACGAATGCAATAGTCAATTAATTCTTCTTTTGTTGCAGGCCATGGCGCATCTTCCAGATTTGTTGCTAATTCTAAAGTCCAATACATATATTCAAATTCTTTTTAAAGGTTAAAAAAACCATTTGTTAGATTCGTTTGTACTTATGCAAAAATAAAATACAATTTTTTTTCAAGTTGCGAAAATAAATATTTTTTTATTTTTTACAAATATTTTTATATAAAATTTATAAAATATTCAACATCTGATAATTAAATTTTGGTTATGAGGTGCTGAACATTTTGCATGTTTACAACGTAAAATTTTTAAATTTATTATAACGTAAAAAAAAATTAACTTTTTTTCCAATAAATTTCTGAAATATTTTCTTGTTGCAAAACATAACGAGCTAAAACAAATAAAAAATCAGACAATCGATTGATGTATTTAACTATCTCATTATTAATTATTTCATGTTCGGTCAATAAAACAATTCTACGTTCGGCACGCCTACAAACGGTTCGAACTATTTGACAATGAGCTGCATAAATAGAACCGCCGGGTAGAATAAAATTTTTTAATTCAGGCAAAAATTCATTCATGTAATCGATTTCCAATTCAATGGGTTCTATGTCAAAACTGGCAATAGTTGGCAACTTTTGTTCCATTTCTTTGTCGTCGGTAGCCAAAATGGAACCGATATTAAAAAGTTTGTGCTGCACTTGGAGCAAAAAATCTTTTGTCCGAGAATTTTTTTCATAAGCAATAAGTAAACCGATATTTGAATTTAACTCATCTATCGTGCCATAAGCTTCTAAGCGTTCGTGGGCTTTTGAAACGCGTTTTCCTGTAACGAGCGATGTTTTTCCGGCATCACCGCTTTTGGTATAAATTTTCATTTTTTAGCTTTGAAATAAATAATCCGTTTTTTTAATAATTCTCCGGTGGCAATTCTACAAAGCCTGTTGGATTTGAATTTAATTCATCTTTGTATATTTTTCCATCTAAAAGTCGGATAATTCTATGGGCATGTTTGGCAATATCCTCTTCGTGTGTTACCAGAATAATTGTATTGCCCTTACTATGTATTTCGGTAAAAAGATTCATAATTTCGACCGAAGTTCTGCTGTCTAAGTTTCCGGTTGGTTCATCGGCAAGAATAATGGAGGGTCTGTTTACCAAAGCCCGCGCTACGGCAACTCTTTGCCGCTGTCCACCGGAAAGTTCGTTGGGGCGATGCGAAACTCTGTCGCTCAAACCCACTTGGTCTAAAACTTCTAATGCTCTTTCTTTGCGCTGGTCGAAATTAAATCCGGCATAAATCAATGGAAGCATTACATTTTCTAAAGCCGTGTAACGCGGCAAAAGATTGAATGTTTGAAAAACAAACCCGATTTCTTTATTTCTAATTTCGGCTAATCTGTTGTCATCGAGCTTACTAACATCGGTTCCGTTTAACACATACGCACCGCGCGTGGGAGTATCGAGACAGCCAATGATGTTCATAAATGTAGATTTTCCCGAACCCGAAGGTCCCATAATTGCCACATATTCACCACGTTGAATGGTAAGTGAAACCGATTGCAAAGCTTTCACAATTTGCGTGCCTACGCGATAATGGCGAGCCAAATCGGTACAATTGATAACTTGTTCCTGCATTTTTATCTTTTTGATGAGGCATTTGGTTTTGGTAGGTTCATTTTTTTCGTTACAAAACTAAACTTATTTTGTTAGTTTGCAAAGTCTTTTATTATTTTTTTTGTTAAACTTTGCAAAAAAAATCAAAATTTAATTATAAAATCTTGTTTACTCAACTCACTTCTGAAAAAAACCAAACCAAAATGAAATAAATCGATGGTTGCTTTTACTTGGTTGTGCTTTTTAATCTCATTCCAAGCACTTTCCATCTCTTGCGACCAATGTATGTCGTCGAAAACAAAAATGGTATTGTTGTTAATATTTGGCAAACACATTTCAAAATAACGCAAAGTTGGCTCTTTTCGATGATTTCCATCAAAAAAAACAAAATCCAAAGTTCGCAATTCGTTTAAAATTTTTGGCAAAACTAAATCAAACTCACTGTTTTTCAGCTCAATATTGCGATAACCCAAGTGCATAAAATTTTGAATAGCCAAACGGGCTAATTCAGGGCTACCTTCTACGGTAACAATTTCTGTATGTTTCACAGCTTCAGCTAAATACAAAGTAGTAAGGCCTAAAGAAGTTCCTAATTCCAAAACTGTTTTAGGTTTTAAATATCGCACCAAGCGAAAAAGTAATTGGGCATATTTTTCAGAAGTTAATACCGTTTTGGCTATATCGGCAACTTTTCTCTGGTTGGATTTTGAAACTTTAGAACCGGCTCCTAAATCTTTAACTTCTATTATTTTATCACTTTTCAACAATTGCTTTCGCAAAAGTTCTATTTTATCAAACTTTTCCGATTTTTCATTTCCTTCTATTGCATTTCGCAAAAGGTCGTAAATAAAAGGAGAATGAATACCATGCCCGCCTTTGTGTTTTGCAGAATACTTATACTTTAAATACTTAATTGCAAATGAAATATCCATATCCATTTTTTTAAATTTCGTTATGCAAATTTGGTATTTTTGAATTGATAAATCAAATTAATTTAACTTTTTTATGAATTTTTCTTTAAAAAAAATATAAAAATCAGATATTCAATAAATTAAATACTATTTTTTTTATACTCGAAAGCTTAATAAATGAGTATTTTTTCTTGAATCTCGCTTTTTTTTACATTTTTTAAATAACTATTTTATAACATACCAATAAATTTTTCATTTATAAAATAAATTAATTTCTTTGCAAAAAATTAAAACTTACAAAAAAACATAAATTATGGCTATAATAAAACCATTCAAAGGCTTACGCCCCATAAAAGATAACGTAGAAAAAGTCGCTTCGCGCCCTTACGATGTTCTAAATTCGGAGGAAGCGCGAATTGAGGTTCAAGGCAATCCACATTCTTTTTTACACGTTGTAAAACCGGAAGTCGATTTACCGGAAGACATTGATTTACACTCCGATATAGTTTACAATAAAGCAAAATTGAATTTAGAATCGTTGATAGCTTCGGGAATGCTTTTTGAAGATGAAAAAGAGTGTTTTTACATTTATGCACAAACCATGTTTGGAAAAACTCAATACGGAATTGTAGGTGCTGCTGCAGTAGAAGATTATTTGAATAATGTGATAAAAAAACATGAGCTTACTCGCCCCGACAAAGAGGAAGACCGCATGAATCATGTAAGAGTTACAAATGTAAACGCCGAACCTGTTTTTTTTACTTATAGAGCCAATGAGAACTTAGATAAAATAGTTGCAAGCATAATTATTCAAAATCCTGAATATGAATTTGTTACAGAGGATGAGGTCGGACATCATTTTTGGGTTGTTAATAATCCGCAAATAATTAGCGAAATTGAATCTATTTTTGCTACGGAAGTGGAAAGTACCTATGTAGCTGATGGTCATCACCGTACAGCCGCTGCTGCTTTGGTGGGTGCCGAACGTAAACGAAACAATCCTAAGCACAACGGTACGGAAGATTATAATTTCTTTTTAGCAGTCCATTTCCCTGATAATCAGCTAACTATAATCGATTACAACCGTGTAATTAAAGACTTAAACGGCAACACTGCTCAAGAATTTATCACCAAACTTGAAAAAAGTTTTGAGGTAAAAAATATGGGTGCTGAAATTTATAGACCTACCTGTTTGCATGAATTTTCGATGTATTTGGGAGGCAATTGGTATAGATTAATTGCTAAAAAAACAACATACAACGACAACGATGCCATTGGTGTACTTGATGTAACAATTTTAACTACTCAAGTCCTTGATCCATTGCTCGATATAAAAGATTTACGCCGTTCAAACCGTATTGATTTTGTAGGAGGAATAAGAGGCTTGGGCGAACTAAAAAAGCGTGTGGACAGTGGTGAAATGAAAGTTGCATTTGCACTTTATCCGGTTTCTATGCAACAGCTAATGAATATTGCCGATTCGGGTGCTATTATGCCTCCGAAAACTACTTGGTTTGAACCCAAATTGAGAAGTGGTCTGGTTATTCACAAGTTATAAAATAATATAAAAAAGCGAATGTAAAAACCATTCGCTTTTTTTGTATTGCATTTATTTTTAATTTTTTGTAAAATATTTATACTTATTTTATCAAAAATCAACTTTTTTAATATTTTCCTTTACTACTTTTCCTTCTTTATATACCACATCTTCAATGCATTCACTTTGTTTATTGTATATTTTAGAGCTACCATGTTTTAAACCATTCTTATAATTTACTATACTAATCACTTTTCCATCGGGAAAAAAAGTTTTCCAAGTTCCATCTTTTTTATCGTCAGTATAATAAGTTTCGGTCATTTTTTTACCAAAACGGTCAAAAGATTCAAATTTACCATCTTTCTTTCCCATTTTATAGTTTTCGCTTCGTTCTATCGAACCATTTTCACTGTTATAAATCCAAAGACCATCGCGTTCGCCATTAACATAATTTCCTTGCATCAAAATTTGGCCGTTTAAATTAAATGTTGTTCGTTTACCATTGTAAATTCCATCGACAAAAGTTTCTGAAAGTCGGAGTCTTCCATTGTCGTAAAAATAATTTGCAACTCCATTTTTAATACCTAATTTGTATGAAATCTCATATTCTTTTATATCATTTTCAAACCAAGAAGTCCAAACACCGTCCATTTTGGCTTGGACAAAATTTCCACGCATTTTAACTTTTCCATTTTCATAATATTCACTCCAAAGTCCTTCCTCAAAATCATCAATATAACTTCCTTCATGAAAAACTTGTCCATTTTCATAATAAACAACCCAGAAACCGTTCTTTTTCCCTTCAATGTAACTTCCTTTTTTCCAGACTCTTCCATCTTTATACCACCAAGTCCATTCCCCATCCATTTTGCCGTTTTTGTAATATCCTTCATTTCCTTTTCCTCCATCAGTTCGCCAATAAGTCCACAAACCATGCTGCAAATCATTTAAAAATTCGCCTTCAAAATCAATTTTTCCTGTTTCTAAAAACCAAATGGCTTTACCATCTTTTTTTCCTTCTTTAAAATGAATTTCCGATTCGGTTTTTCCATTGAAAAAATAACGTGTATGTATGCCATTGCGCTGACCTTCAATGTATTCACCATCTTCTTCTATATTTCCGCTTTCATTCCAAAACGTCCATTTTCCGTGTTTCAAACCATTTTTTAAATGCCCTTGCATCTGAAGTTGCCCATTCTGAAACCAAATGATGTTTTCGCCGTCTGCATAATTCAAAATGCTTTTTTTGTTTCCATCTTTAAACCACGTTTCCCATTTTTCAACTTCCTTGCCTTCTTTATACTTCCCTTTTTTCCAAATTTGTTCATTATCAAAATAATAAATCCAAACAGAGTCTTGGAATCCATTTTTATACAAACCCAGTGTTTTAGGTTTTCCATTTTCATAAAAATCTATATATCTGCCACTTCCATTCTTAATCAACGTATCTGACTGATTGTTTACAAAAGTAAATAACCTTAAAGTATCTCCCGAATATTCTTCTACTTTTAATAAATTCGCATTTGGATAAAAATAAAACCATGTGCTATCTTTTTTTCCATCGTAGTAAAATCCTGATATTCTGATAGTTCCATCAGGAAACCATTCATTGAAACTCCCTTCTTGCACATTGTTATAAAACTGTGCTTCGTTGTGTTTTTTTCCATTTGGAAAATAAAAAGTGGTAGCTCCGTGCAGACGTCCCCTATAAAAGCCAACTGTCTGATTTAAAGAACCGTCTTCGTTGTAATACTTCCAAAGACCATGCTCTTGTCCTGCATAAAGAAGACCTTCGCGTTTTCTTTTACCATTTTTCCAAAAATCTATAACTTTCTGTTCTTGAGCCGATAAGCCAAATGTAGAAAAAATATATAAAAAGATTAATATTTTTGTTTTCATTCACTTTAAATTTTAAAAATTTTAAAAATTCCTATTCAAATTAAAATCATGCAAACTTTGTACCGAATAATTTTTAAAAAATTTAATTTTATAATAGAAATAAATAAAACACATATTTTTTTAATTTAAAAAATATTATTTTTTTATAATAAAAAAAGCCAAATTCAATAAATAAAATATGGGGTATATACTATAAACCACTACATATATGTAAATTATTTAATTTGT
>DYNA01000007.1 GCA_020721325.1 Paludibacter propionicigenes | reverse complement strand
ATAGTTTAAAGTATAAATAGTGTTTTTTGAAATAAAGAACCGCTTAGCTGTTTTGAAACGGCTGAGCGGTTTTTGTTTTTAAGCACTGATAAAAAGTTTTCTGGTATTTTGATTGGAACGGATTTTTTAGGATTGTTATGATTTTCGCGGATTTTTATTTTTTTGCCGAAAGGCGAAAAAAAGCTAAAAAAGCTATACTAACACAGCGAAAATGAGTATTTTGCGTAAAAAAAAAGATAAAACTCTCGCAAGTTTAAAAAAATGTATTCCAACTAAAAAAAACGACAAGTCATCGTATCAATTTGTTAATAAACAGCTTGTTGCTAAATAAGTCAAAAGCATTTTGAAAACAATTGATACGATGATTCTTATTTAATTAAAGAAAATTTGCAAATTTCAAATTCTAAAAATGGATTACTCTTCTTTTGGTTTTTTCATAATTGCCCAAATTTCGAAAGCAAAACCAAAAAGAACAACTATAGGAGCTAAAGTAATGCGGCGAAAACTAAACAATTCATCGGCATTGAAAACATTCGGGTCTTCGGTGCCACCGCCCATCATTAAAACAAATCCTAAAATAATGATGCCAAAACCTATCAAAAGCAAAGTGTAATTTTGCTTGCCTATAGCAAATTCGTTTTTTTGAGTTACCGAATTTACTTCCTGTTTTATTGGTGGATTTTTTTTGTTGGTTTCCGTAATTTGTTTTGTATTTTGTGCCATCTTTTTATAAAATTATTTTATGAATTATGAATTATAAACTACGATTTATTTTTACGATTTCAATTTTTTAATATTTTTAATTTCGCAAATTTGAGTAACAAATGTTTTACGCCAAAAGCTGCAAAATCGATGCTTGCTTTAACATTTGGCTCTTTTCCTTCTATTTGCGTAACAATTCCTTTGCCAAAACGAACGTGTTCCACCACATTTCCTACCGAAAGCCCCGTATTTGAAACAAATTCATCGTCATTGGAGGGTTTTGCTTCATTGTTTTTAGAAAAAAACTGATTTTTCGGACTCGAAATGGTCTTTTGAGGAAACGAAACCGGATTTTGAGTTTCTTTTTTCTGAAAAGAAAATGTTTTTTCTTGAATTTTGGGTTTGGAAAACGAATAATCGTTATAGGTTTCGGAAAAAGAATCGGGATAATAATCCGGTTCGGTCAGTTCAATATATTCCGCATTAATTTCGCTCAAAAAACGGCTGGGCTTACACAATACCGGCTGCCCCCAGCGATAGCGATTTTCGGTAAACGAAATGCACAAATGTTTTTCGGCACGTGTTAAGGCTACATAAAACAAACGCCGTTCTTCTTCCAAATCCTGCACCGAAGAGGCTGACATGAAGGAAGGAAATAAATCTTCTTCAACTCCAACTATAAAAACGGTTTTAAATTCCAATCCCTTTGCCGAGTGAATGGTCATTAACACCACTCTGTCTAAATCTTGCTGTTTTTCAGTATCTTGGTCGGTTATCAGAGCCACATCGCTCAGAAAATCTTCAAGTAAAGCGGTTTCGCCATTTTTAACTTTTTCTTCGGTAAAAGCTTTGATGCTGTTAATGAGTTCTTGCAGGTTTTCGTATCGGCTAATGCCTTCGGGTGTTTTTTCGGAGTGCAACTCTTGCAAAATGGTGCTTTCTTTGCTAATGAAACGCATGGTTGAAAAAGCATCGTTTTGACTGGCAAAGGCTTTCATTCGAGTAATCAATTCTGCGAAAGCATAAAATTTACTCATGGCAGCTTTGGGAATGGTTTTGTCGTTTTCTTTTATAAAAAAGATGCTGTCCCAAAGGCTAATGCCGTTGGAATGAGCTACTTCTTCGAGTTTATCGAGCGAAGTGTTGCCAATTCCGCGTTTGGGGTAATTGATTATTCGCTTAAAAGCTTCGTTGTCGCGCTGATTGACGATTAATCGGCAATACGACAAAACGTCTTTTATTTCTTTGCGTTGATAAAAAGAAAGTCCTCCGTAAATTTTGTAAGGAATATTTGCTTTGCGCAAAGCTTCTTCAAAAATTCGCGATTGAGCATTGGTACGGTACAAAATGGCAAAATTGGAAAATTGGTAATGTTCGTTCATACGAAATTCCATGATTCGTCCGGCTATTCGCAATCCTTCTTCTTTGTCGGTAATGGTTCTAATGACCTCGATTTTTGAACCTTCCTGATTTTCGGAAAATGTATTTTTGGGAATTTGATGGGTATTTTTTTTAATCAAACTGTTGGCAGCATTTACTATTGTTTGAGTTGAACGGTAGTTTTGTTCTAATTTAAAGGTTTTAGCTTGCGCATAATCGCGTTGAAAATTGAGAATGTTTTCAATTTTCGCACCTCTAAAAGAATAAATGCTTTGTGCATCATCTCCAACTACACATAAATTTTTATGTGTTTCGGAAAGTTTTTTAATAATTAAATATTGTGAAAAATTGGTATCTTGATATTCATCTACCAAAATGTATTGATATTGTTTTTGATAACGCTCTAAAATTTCGGGATTATCGCGAAACAGAACGTTGGTAAGCAAAAGTAAATCGTCAAAATCCATTGCACCCGCCATGAAACAACGCCGCGAATAGAGTTCATAAATTTTATGAAATTCGGGCATCTTTGATTTGGCATCGTTCATTAATAGCTGACTATTAATGGAATAAGCCTGCGAAGTGAGCAAATTGTTTTTTGCTTTCGATATGCGCGAATAAACCGCCGAAACTTTGTACAATTCGTCGCTCAAATGCAATTCTTTAATAATGGATTTGATTAAGTTCTGAGCGTCTTGCGTGTCGTAGATTGTAAAATTTTTAGGGTATTTGATGGCATCGGCTTCGGTGCGCAAAATGCGCGAAAAAATGGAATGGAAAGTTCCCATAGCCAAGTATTTTGCAGTATCTACGCCTACTATAGACGAAATACGTTCTTTCATTTCGCGTGCAGCCTTGTTGGTAAATGTGAGAGCCAAAATATTTGAAGGGCGAACTCCTTGGCTAAGCAAATAGGCTATTCTAAAAGTCAATACGCGTGTTTTACCCGAACCCGCTCCGGCTATTACTAATGAAGGACCTTTGTAATTTACAACTGCTTCGCGCTGAGCTGTATTTAATTTTTCTAATATATTTTTCATTCGTTTGGGTTCTAATTCTTTTTTTTCGCGCTGCAAAAATATGTTTTTTATGTTTAATTTAAAAATTTTGATACAGTAAATTGATATACTAATGTGAAATTGGTTTTCGGTTTTTAGGAATTAGGCGGGCTTTGCGTTTAGCAACGAGGTCTTTAAGCCGCTCCTTTTGCTCTTTCTATTAGACTTATTGTAAACTATTGAAAATTAATTTGCGACAAGTTTATTATTAATTCTACTTTACGAAGTGAGTCTATCAGCTCAACTGGCGGGGTCGCTTCGAGGGACCTCGCCAGCTATGCTGAAAAAAATGCGCACACCGTAGAGACAACGCATGCGTTGTCTCTACAATATACCATTCATCGTTAATTGTTAAAAAAAACGCTTTCCAACGTTCCGATTAGGAACATGGAAACGTGTTTTTTGCATTCATCGTTAAAACATTCACCGTTAAAAAGCACCAAAGGTGCGCACTACATTAGCCCAGCCTGCAAGGGCTGGGACAAAAAACGACACAAAACACAAAAGCGGCAACGCCGCGAAATAAAAAGCATTTTGGTTTTCAAACAAATTAAAACAAATACTATAAAAAAAGTGCCGCAAGGCACTTTTTTTGTTTTGTTTTTTTGGCAACAAAGCAAGCTACCTACCAGCCATTGCCCGCTCTATGCGATATTAGCGGTTCAATTTTTTTCAATCGTTACTGATTTTACATTATCGTTCCATTTAATTTTGGGGTCGCTAATTTCAATACTTTTATGTTCTTTTAATTCTGAAAGGTTTTTTATTTCAACTCTTTTATCTGTTGCAATTATTCTCACTGTTTCGCCTTCGTAATTTTTGTCGGTGTATAGAATTACTGTATAACCAGATGGAACAACAATCGAACTTAAACCACCATCGACAAGAGTATAGTTTTTTGAATTATACTCATATTCGGTTGTTTTATTGATTATACACTTTTTATTCCCCGAAAAATCAGTCTCACTAAATAAAGACACCGCATTTATATATTGTTCATAAATATAATTTACGGCATCTGCAATTTTAGACATATTTTCAGCCTTCTCATCAGGAATAGCAATATTGAATTTCTTTTCAAATTCCATAATAAGTTCCACTACATCAAGCGAGTCTGCTCCCAAATCTTTGCTAAAATCACTATTGGAATTTATACGTTTAGGATTAATTCCAAGTTTATCTACACAAATTGATATAACAATATCTTGAATTTCTTGCTTTGTAAAACAATTTACTTCTTGATAGAAATTTGCTTCATTTTGAATATTCGTTTTATGAATATCGCTTTGTCCAGTTGGGGTTATTCCCGTAATAACTACTGCCGGTAATATTATTTTTTCAATCATTTGGCTATTTTTTTAAAACGTTTATTAATTCATATATTGGTTTAATGTAATCATGAGAATATTTTTCCAACCATCTACCGAACCATTCATTTTTTGTTACGATTGATTTCACAAATGCAAATCTTAGCCAAATGGTGTATTTTTTTATCAATTTATCATCTTTAGACTGTATCGCTTCATTTAATAACAATATAATCTGCAATACTGCATTTGTTGTTAATTCTTTAAGACTGATTTCCTTTATTTCAAATTTATCTAACAAATCTTTATATTTTTCAAAAATTGGTCGTAAATTGTATGTATATTCTACACTTTCAATTGCATTTGGTTGCAAATATTTGAATAAGTGCTTTTGTTCAATATTAACACTTTGGGTAGGTGCAAAATAATATAAATCTAAATCATCTACATCAATATCAGTATTCAAATCTGAAATATTCCACATATCTGAAACTGAATGATTTTGAAAAGCTTTAAATTCTCTCAATTCATTTGAACTACTTTTAAACAGTCTAACAGGAATAGCATCAAATCCAACACCCGTTTCATCGTTTATAATATTCTTAATTGTAATTATCGCACAATAAGCCAAAGTAGAACTAAAAGGATAATTGTATTCAGAATATAAGTATTCTTTACCTTCCACAAGTTCCTGATTTTTTGTATTTATCGCATAATGTTTAACTATCATTTTTTCAATTTTTATTATTTATTTCGTTTGTTCTCAGTTACCACACCAGATAGTTTAGTCCCCTAAGAACCATACCCAGCAAGTTTCCTCAGCGTTAAATTACCCATCTGTTTGACTTACTTTTTTTTACAAAAATACTATTTTCCCACAACTATACAAAATGGTCTGTAAGTTTTTGAGAAAGGCTGCGAAACTTTCTTAAAACCTCTAAAAGAGTTTAACGACGAAATACAAAAAATCATTAATCGTTAAACATTAATCATTAAAAAAGTGCCTTACGGCACTTTTTTTATTTTTTTTGGGGAGCAACGTGAAGTGCTTGACGACGGCGGTTTTGGGTGGCTTGCGAAGCCGAAGCGTAGCGAGGCAAAACACCCCAAAACCGACTGACGTTAAGTGCCATGTTGTGTGCTTATTTTTTCTATCATTGAAAATAAATCCATTTGAACATAATTTTTTTCAGGCATTTCTTCAACTTCGGGTTTTGTCGATTTTTTGTAATTTGTTATCAGAGCTTCAATCATTGGTTTTCTATTAGTTTCTTTTGCTCCAATATGATAAAAATGTTCTTTATTTAATTTAAAACAATCATTCCAAACACTTTTTAAATATTCATTTTCACGATATTCGTTATTATCCCAAGTTGAAAGCATAAATTTTGCTCTTGAATTTATGAGTAATTCATGTAGTTTCAGTTCGTTTGTTTCATCCCAGCTATCGTAATAATCAACATGACGACCAATGTATGGTGGGTCACAGTAGATGAAATCATCTTCTTTTACTTCATTTAGAGTATCTTCAAATGACTGACATTTGAACTCCCAATTATTCAGGGAAAAGGCATGTTCAAGATACTTAATCTGATTAACTATTTTAGTTATATACGCCTGTGCAAATCGTTCTGGTTTATGACCATAAGGGACATTAAATTTTAGATTTCGGTTAAACCGTATCATTCCGTTGAAGCACGAACGATTAAGAAATAGAAAATCAATAGGATTTTGTTCATTGTTAAATCGTTCTCTTACAAAATTATAATGCTCTTGTCCTTTTTTCGATAAAATTTCGCCTTCCCTATATAAAAATTGTTTTACAAGTGATGAATTTATTTCTCCTGATTTTATTTTCTGATAGAAACTGATAGTATGTGGGTTGCTATCGGCGAAGAGTGCATTTTTTTTTGCAATATTAAAACCGACAACACCTGAACCAAGAAACGGTTCTATCCAACGTGTATCTTCATGTAATTCAACATTTTCTGCAATCCATGGAATAAGTTTTGTTTTTATGCCCTGTATTTTTATTGGTGGAACGTGTATCTTAGTCTTCATATCCGTCCCCCTTATCTTTTAGTTTTCTTGCTCTCGGATAGGCAAGATTGATATCTTTACCCCTGTATTTCAGAAAATCAGGAAGATTAGTAATTTTTCTTGTCTTACCGGCAGCATCTTTTGTATAAATTTTGCCGTAATTCATCCAATAATCGTCAAACCATTCTTCACCGAGATTTTTAAATACTCCATTTCCTGCAATAATATCGCTTATTTTTTGAACACTTCCTATATTTTCAGTATTTCCGCTACCACTCTTATCACTTGCGATTTTCCATTTTTCGATGGCAAAAAAGGTGAAATTATTAATTACAGATGGAATACTCTTAATATCATCAAGTTTATAAATTTTTGTTTCTTCAAGTTTGTCTAATTCTGTTCTATTGTAAATAATTCCTAAACAATAGTGTCCTAAATATTCATTGTATGGAAATTGAATATTTTTAGATTTATCACGCTCGATAAAATAGGCACCATGAGAACCAAGTGTAAAACCATTGCAATGGTCTGGATAATCATTCAAAATGTATGTTGTCTTTAAATCAACTGCAAATTTTATGTTTTTGTCCGTTTTAGAAACAAATGAAATGTCAGGATACCAATTTTGATGTTCTGCAAGTATCAACTCGTAACCATTGTTTTGAGCAAATTCTAAAAATCGAGGAAACAAATGTATTTCCAATACTTTTGAAACTATTTTTGTATCTGCCGATATTGAATAAATGTTTTGAAATAAATCAATAAAACCTTTAATCGTCCATTGATTTTCTTCATCAGAAACATATTCTTTTAATGTTTTTGCAAAAACATCTAATTGTTCCTGAAACACTTGTTTTATATTATCTTTATTTATCATAATGCAAAGATACAAAAATTAGTTTTAATTTGTTTTCTATCTGTTTTTATCGTTATGGGAAATTGCACACAACGTGAAGTGCTTGGCGGCGTTGTTTTGGGGGTTTGCGTAGGGAGCGAAGCGAACTTCCCAAAACAATGACGCTCAAGCACATGTTAGATGCTGTTTATTTATTTTTTCATAAAAAAAAAATTGCACTAAATTCCCAATTTGTGTTGTTTTTTTCATTTTTTTTCTGTAACTTTGTTCAAAATTCTTTTGAAAATAAATTTTAAAGCGCATTTTTAACAAAGTTACATAATTATAACGTTAAAAATCAATGAATTGCATCTAACGTTTCAATAACCACCACTACACTGGTGGTTATTACTTTTTTATACTTACTTTCTGTTTTTATAAAACATTGCAAATAAATATTTTATTAAAATTAGAGTGGTGGTTATTGGAACAAAAACCACACCTTTTATTTCAAAAGTAAAAACACAAATATAAAAAACAATTTCAAATAAAAATAAAAACAAAAAAAAAAATTCGTGCATTCGTGGTAAACAAAAAAAAGAATAATATGACCACGAATGCACGAATTTAAAACGAATTAATTCGTATAAAATTAGTGAATTAGTGGTCAAAAAAAATCCGTGTAAATCAGTCCAATCCGTGTAATCTGTGTTCCCATTAAAAAAAATCTTTGCGTCTTTGCGTCTTTGCGTGAAAATAAAAAAAGAATAATATGACCACCAATTCACTAATTTTAAACTAATTTAATTCGTTCTAATTCGTGAATTAGTGGTCAACAAATTTTACAAATGAAATAGGAATGCTATATACCCAATTATTTTCGGCTTTAGCAATTAAGCATTGAGTAAAAAATAATATTTTTGCCTAATTGCTTGCCACAAAACCTTATTCCCTTATTTTAAAATGAATAAAACAAGCGGGAAAAGTAAAATTTATTTTTCGCGCAAAATAAACAAACAGTTTAAACCTTTGGCAAAGTTACTGTTTGCAGTCTATTTAACTTTTTTTTATTCTTGAAGAGATATTTTTTCCGGTTCTTCGGCAGATTCTTTAAATTCGATAATATCATCGCTCGAAAAAACCTTATCAATATCGAGCATCATAATAAATTCGTCGTTTTGATGAAGCATACCGGTTATAAATTCCGATTTGTATTTACTACCCAAACTTGGAGGCAAGGTAATATTCTCATTATCAACTTCTATCACTTCCAAAACCGTATCAACCAATGCCCCTAACTCCACGCGCTCGCCATTGATATTAATTTCCATAACTACAATGCACGTATTTTTGGTAAAAACAATAGCTTCCATACCAAATTTAAGTCGCGTATCAATTACCGGAAGTACTTTTCCTCGCAAGTTAATCACACCTTTCATATAAAAAGGAGCTTTCGGAACTTCCGTAATTTTTGTAAGCTCCAAAATATTAATCACTTGATGCACGTTTACAGCAAAAAACTCAGAATCGAGTTTGAACGATAAGTATGAACTTAAATTTTTATTATCAGAATTGAATTTTGTTTCCATTGATGTTTTTTTTTATTTTTTTACAAAAAAATTATATTAAATAGTTTGCTTTTTTGCAAAAAGTTTTATTATTTTATTTGTATCTAAAACCAAGGCAACCGTTCCATCTCCAAAGATTGAAGCACCTGAAATAAACTCTTGTTTGCGAAAATAATAGCCCAAAGGTTTTAGAACTGCTTGATATTCACCTAAAACATCATCTACTATAATGCAAACGTTTTTATTTTCGTAATTTACGATTATGGCTCTTTCGAGTTGAGGCGAAGGAGTGTAAATTTCAAATTCATCGCGCAAATAAATGTAAGGATATTGCTGGTCTTTGTGAACCACCAAGCCCATGAAATTATTTACTATTTTAGAATGCTCTATTTCAAATATTTTGCGAACATCGGGCAAAGGCAAAATGTATTTTGTTTGATTGATTTCTATTAAAAGTCCGTCGATTATGGACAAAGTAAGCGGTAATTTTATGGTAATGGTAGTGCCTTCGCCTACTATCGAATCGATTTCCACTTCGCCGCGTATCTCGTCTATTTTTCGCTTTACAACGTCCATTCCAACGCCTCTACCCGAAATATCGGTAACTTGCGAGGCTGTTGTAAATCCGGCTTTAAATATCAGATTTACAATTTCTTTGTCGCTTAATTTGGCGGAAGCCGGAATAAATCCTTTTTCGATGGCTTTCTTTTGAATAACTTCCGGGTCTATTCCCCGCCCGTCGTCGTAAATTTGAACCACCACATTGGGACCTGAATGATAAGCCTTTAGCACTATTTTCCCTACTTCGGGTTTGCCAAGAGCTAATCGTTGGTTTTTGGGTTCAATTCCGTGGTCTATGCTGTTGCGAATGGTGTGCATGATGGGCGCAACCAGATGCTCTATTATCGTTTTATCTAATTCAGTTTCAATACCTTCAGTTAAAAAATCGATTTGCTTGTTTTGTTCATTTGCCAAATCGCGCACCAAGCGTTTGAACCGAACAATGATGCTTTCTAAAGGCACAAGCGAAATGTCGAATGCAATATCGCGCAATTGCCGAGAAAGCTTGTTAAAATCTTCGGTTATATTAATTAATGCCGTATTCTTTGTGTTCTCTTCTATTAATAAATTCAATCGAGCTTGATTGGTAACTATCTCACTTACAATATTTAACAAAGCATCTAATTTTGCAGAATCCACTCTTACACTCGAAATGACCGTTTCATTTATTCTGGTTTTGAGCTGTTTACCCACTTCCATTTCTTTTAAGACCACTTCTTGTTTGCCTTGACTGCTAAAATTGAATATAGCCTCTTGATTTAAAACAGATTGCTCGATTATTTTTATAAATTCCGAATTTTTAAAAAGATTTTCTTCAGCTATTTGAGTAATTGAAACTTCCGATTCGTCTTCAATGAAAATAAAAATATTTTGAATGTCGGTTTGAGATAATTTTCCGGCAACTATTATTGTCCAAGAAGTATAATTTTTTGCAATATCAAAATCCTCTATTTCGGGTATATCGCTGTCATTTACAAATACTTTGCAAATATTTTCGCTCAACAATTCGTCAAGAATATACAAAGGATTGCTGCCGTTGTCAAAAACATCGGCATTGGGCTTAAATTTTACAAAAAAAGTGTAAAAACGGTCGCTATTACTCTTTAAATTTTCAATAAATTGGTTGTTTTTTATATCGTGTTTTGCCTCTAAATTTTCTAAAACATTTTGAATTTTATGAAGTAAGTTGCTTTGCTTTTCAATGGTTTGCGCATTCAAATTTGGGTTTTCAACAATTAACAATTTCAGTTGGTCAACGGCTAAAAACGAAATATCTAAAAGTTCTTCGGTAACCGAAATTTTTGATGACCGCACAATGTCGTAAGCAGATTCCAAATGGTGAGTAAGCTCGCTGATTTTATCAAAACCAAACATACTGCTTCCTCCTTTCAAAGAGTGCATAATTCTAAAAACCTCTTCGTTAAGTTCCTGATTTACTTTGTCTTTTTCAATTAAAAGCAAAGCAGTTTCCAATGAAATTATCAAATCATTTGCCTCTTCTATGTATTTTTTTTGGAATCTATCCATTTTTTTATTTTATAAAAAAAATTTTAAGCCATTTTTATTAAAAAAAAGATATAAAAATTTATCTAAGAACTTTTCTCAAAGCCTCAAGCAATTTTCCCGGAACAAAAGGCTTTATTATCCAACCCGTTGCGCCGGCTTCTTTGGCTTCCATTTTTTTGGCAACCTGCGATTCGGTGGTTAAAAACAAAATGGGAGTACGTTTATACTGTTCGGTAGCTCTTACATATTTTATAAAATCGATGCCGTTCATGCGCGGCATGTGTAAATCTGTAATAATCAAATCTATTTGTCTTCCGTCGAGAAATTTGGTAGCTACATCGCCGTCAGTTCCTACAAACACCTCAAAACCAGCATTTTCCAATGTGAAAGTTACTACTTCGCGTATGCTCTCAGAGTCATCAACAATTAAAATTGATTTTTTCATAAGTTTTTTTGATATTAATTATAATAAAGCTGTTTTCATTTATTGAAATTCAAAGATACTATTTTTTTTTTTGAAAGAAAACTTTTTTTAATGGACTTTAATATTTGATTTTGAAAAAAAAAGGTAATTTTTTCCGAATTTAATTAAATTCTTTTGCCTTATTTTTTTTAATGTCAAATAATGAATTATTTGTTAAACTTAAGATTAATTAATTTGAAAAAGCTTAAATTAATAGTAACTAAAATTTGAAAAAAGAGCAAAATTAAGTTATTTTTGAAAAATATTTATAACAAATTGTTGCATTTTAATCGATTTCTATTGTTATATTATTTTAAAAAAAACTTTTAAAAAAAACTTTTAAAAAAAACAAATTTAGTTATTTTTATAAAAAAATTACCAAAATTTAAAGCTAAGTACATATACAAAAAGAAACGACACTTATTTTTTTAAAGAATGATTATATAGTATTGAATATCAATATTATAATAAAAAACACAAAAGTGTTGATTATATTTGCACTATTACTTATCAAAAAATATTAATTTAAAAGAGCATTGAAACCCGAATTATTGAAAATATCTTGCATTTCTTTAGAAAAATCGAAAGAAAAAGTTATTTTTTTTCCTTTATTAATAACCGTTTTTCGTGCCGAAACCAAAAGTTGCAAACCCGGCAAATCAATATAATCTATTTTTTTCAAAATAATATCAATTTGTTGATGTTCGTTGATGGCTTTTTTAAATTTTTCTTTCATTTCAGCCAAATTATTTATCGACAATTCTTTTTTAATTGTAATTTTAACAAGCGCATTTTCAAGCTCGCTGCTGATATTTATATTGCTATCTATCATATATTTAACAAATTTATTATTGTATTAAAGTATTTCAAATTGAAACAAAGGTACAAAAATAAACTCAAAAAAAAGTACTTTTTATTTATTTTTATTGAAACTTTTTTATAAAAACAATGTTTTTTAAAAAAATTCTACGTCAGAGTCTTCTTCATTTCGGATTTGACTTACATCAAAGCTTTGATTTTCAATAATTAATTGATGGATTTCTTTTTCTGTTTTTATTGTATAAATATTTTCAAAATCTTTTAAATTTTCAATATCCTCTTGTGTGAGTTCGGTTTTGTTAAATTTTAAATTTTCATTCAAAAAATTTAATTTTGAAATAATGCGTTCTACCGATTTTTCAAAAATATCGTAATAACTTACACCTTGAATGGAATCGATAACTTGTGCCGAAATTCTTTTTGTTAGCTCGATGCTTTTTTTAAGAATTTCTTGCATGGCATTTTCGTTATTTTCCACTTTTTGTATTTTATCCTCTATTTTATTCAAGTTTTCGGGGTTAAAATCGAATATCGAACCGCTAAAATTCGATATTTCCCATATTTGAGGATTGATTTTTAAAAAAGCTTTTTTAAAATTTTCACTTATTTTAAGTACATTTTGACTGATTTCATGTAATTTTCTAAAATTCAAGGTCTTAGATAAACTTTTATTCTCGTCTATTTTTATTGACAAAATATAAGTAGCCGTTGCAATGGATTGATTTTCAATTTCTAAATTCAAATCTTTAAATTCATTAAATAAATTTTTCAATTTATCTACATCGGCAGAAAATAAAAGTTTTGATTTTTGTATCTTTAAAATACCTGATTTTATTTGTTCCAAATATTTTTTTGTCCAATTAATAAATGCTTCTTCTTGTTGAGGTATTTCGTTTGTGAAAATTTTCAAATAATACGATATATCATTCACATTTAGAGTTACTTGCAAAAGTTGTTCGCTGATGCTTTCTATGGCTTCTTCGTATTCGCGATTGGTTTGAATGAGCTGTGCAACTTGCAAACTGGCAATGTATTCTATTTTTGAATAATATTGCAAAACACGGTTTTCGTTGTCTTCGGCATTTTTAGAAATGGTATTAAAGTAATTGATAATTTTTTTATAAATTACTTGCATGTGATTCATTTTTTGCCGTATAATGTCTTGATATTGAAGCTTTATAACTATTTTATTGATGCTTTCGGAAGCTTCTTTTATTTTGTCTTTTATACGGGGATAATATTTTTCACTTTCCAAGTATTCTTTTTCTATCAGTTCAATAGTACCTTTTAATCGCTCCAAATTGGTCGAAATAATCTCAAATGTTTCAAAAATTCCTCCCGATTCTATCGATATTTGTTCTTCGAGATGCTTTTGAAGATAAATAAAATTTACATCTATTTTTTTAATTAAATCGGTAGTTTGTTTGATGTCTTTTTCTATTTTTTCAATTACAAATTTAAAATTCGGTTCGTGATTCAAATCGTAAGTTTCTAACTTTAAATTTGCCGATATGTATTTTAGAGTAAAAAAGTTTTGCCGTAAATTTTTAATTATCAAATTCAGATAGCGCAAGCGGTCGTGAAATTCAGAAAAAATAAAATTTTGAGTTTTTAATTTTTCTTTTAATTCAAAACAGTTTTTTCCTAAAATTTCGTATTTTGCTTTTAATTTTTGTATTAAATTTTTATTGTATTCTATCCTCGAAAATTCTATAATATTATTTGCATACTTAGAAATCTGATTTGCATTTTCGTGCGATTTTTTCATTACATCGTTAAAGGTTTTGAAATCCTTTTCCGAGTATTCATGCAGTTTAGCTATTTCCGTATCTATTTCTATAAAAACATTGATGATGTCTGTTATAAAAATAGAAGGTTTGGTATTTTCCTGTTGCTCATTCATACATTGCTTGCCACTTCACTTATTTTTTTTTCTCTTCGGGAGTTTAACATTTTGTTTGTTTGCTGAATTATTTTTTTAGTTTTTCCATTTTTTTTTACCAAAAAAATTATTCAAAAACGTATAATTCTTTTAAAATTTGATTTATTTTTTCCAAAAGTTTATTTTTCCCAATGGGTTTAAAAATATAAGCTTTTGCACCCAATTCTTTGCATCTTTTTATCGATTCGGAAGTAGATAAGGCACTGACTATCACCACAGGAATTGATTTTAACAATTCATCGTGTTTTAGCTCGTCAAGCAAAGTATAACCATCTACTTTGGGCATCATCAAATCCAGAAGAATTAAATCAAAATCTTCTTTTTTCAACATGCTTTTGGCTTTAGCAGCATTTTGGGCTATGCTGCTCTGGTATTGAGTTTCTTCTTGAAAGATAGATTGAATAAGCATTGCGCTTGTTTCGCTATCTTCAATAATTAGAATATTTATTTTCGATTTAGAAATCCTCATATTCATTGTCCAATTTGTTATTACTTAAATTCAAATGTATGTTCTTTGATTTCGATTTGTGCTGAAATGCCTGAGAATGAGCTATTTTAGTTTTGTATTTATATTTTGAAGTTTTGTAATCTTGCTTCAAATCAACTTTAAAATAAGCCACATAATCTTTTAACATTTCGGCTTGGCTCGAAAGTTCTTCGGCACCCGAAGCCAATTCTTCGGCGGCGGCGGCGTTTTGCTGAGTAACTTGATTCAATTGCAGAATGGCAGTATTTACTTGGTTTGCACCCGAACTTTGCTCTACACTGGCTGCCGAAATTTCCTGCACCAAACTGGCTGTTTTTTCTATCTCCGGTACTATTTGCGCAAGAAGTTTTCCGGCATTATTTGAAATTTCAACACCTTCTTTTGATACAATATCGATTTCATTGGCAGCTTTTGCACTTTTTTCGGCAAGTTTGCGTACTTCGGCAGCCACTACCGCAAAACCTTTTCCGTGTTCGCCGGCACGAGCCGCTTCTACTGCCGCATTGAGAGCTAATATATTGGTTTGGAATGCTATTTCGTTGATAATAGCTATTTTTTCGGTTATTTCGCGCATGGCATAAACCGATTTATTGCTGGCTTCGCTACCTTTTTGAATGCTCTGCGAAGCTTGTCGCGATATACGTTCGGTTTGCTGAGCGTTATCGGTATTTTGCTGTATGTTTGCGCCCATTTCTTGCATCGATGCCGAAACTTCTTCTGCCGAAGAGGCTTGCTCCGATACACCTTGCGACATTTGTTGCGAGGTGGAACTCATTTCCAAACTGGCAGCAGCAATATTGTTTGCTCCATTTACTATGTTGGTTATCACCTCTTTAAGCTTTTCAGCCATATTTGTTAAGGCTTTCGCCAAATCGCCAATTTCGTCTTTTTGTTCTACCTCAATTTTTTGCATTAAATCGCCACTGGCAAGAGCTACCGCAAATTCAACTCCCTTTTTAATGGGTTCTGTAATCAGTTTTGTAATGTACATAGCCAGCAAAATTCCAACTGCTAAAGCTATCAACAATCCGATTATCATTACTATACTCGACGAACCAAGCAAGCTAACTGCATTATTTGCAATACTTTCTGTTTGTTCAATACCGGCTAATGAAATTGTTTTAACTTGGTCTAAAATGCTTGTACCTGTTTTGGTTCGTTCATCGGCAGTTTTTTCACGTTCTTTCCATGCTGTAAAGAAATTTTTCATGGCTTGTGCGTAATTGCGACTTGAATTTTCAACTGCATTCAAATAACTAATGCCGGTTGAAGACTGTGTTGTTTCGCGTAAAAATTGGATTTCTTTTGAAATATCAAAAGAAGTAATTGCGTCTTGGTATTTTTCAAGATTTCTAAGTGCTTGATATTTAAAATTTAAAACCCTCAATTCATTTCCTTTGTCTAATACTTTATTAATAGCATTTAATTCAGCTACCCGTTCTCTGGCACTTACGTTGTTTTTTCCAGCTAAATCTTGGGTGAGTTCGGTATTTTGAAATTCCACAAAATTTTTACAATTGTTAATAAATTCATTGGCATTATTATCCATTTGCGAACGCAAATCTTCTAATTTATTATTCAAATCACTTGTTTTTTGCATCAATTCGGCATATTGATTTATCGAAGATTTTACCGGCACCATGCTCTCTTTGAGTTTGTCCAAGTTATTCGACTTTGTGAGCAAATCATCTATTTTTTGCATTTCGGTTTTTACTTGCGCCAAATATCCATTGGCTAAATTGTAAAAATTAGCTTCTTCGGTAAAACCATAACCACGCATGTTGTACATTAAAAAAAGCCAATTTCGTTCGAGTTCGTTCGAAAATTTGACTTCCGGTATATATTCAATGGCTAATTCTCGAGAAGTACTTGAAACATTTTGCATATTAATAATGGCTAAGATGCCTAAAATAGCAGAAATAGCTATAAGAATTCCAAAACTAATTCCCAATTTTTGCCCCAATTTCATATTATTAAAATTCATAATCTTCTTTTATAAAATTTATATTTTTCTTTGGCGCAAGTTACATATATTTTTTTATAAATCAAAAAAAAAAATGATATATAATTTAGCTTTTTTTTAAACTTATTTTTATAAAAAAATAATTGTATTTTTATAAAAAAATAATTGTATTTTTATAAAAAAATAATTGTATTTTTATAAAAAAAATATTTTTTGTTTTTATTAATTATATAAAAAAAATGTATATCTTTGACAAAATGTTTTCTTTTTAATATGTATTCTCGAATTTAATTAATCTTTTAATCATAATATGTTGTTATTTAATAAATTATATAAATATCGTTAAACGTATTATTATTTTTTTTTAAATTAAAATTGACACATTCAAAAAAAAACAAATGATTCTGTGCTGTTAAAATAGAAAAAAAATCAAAATATGGCTTTTTTTGTATTTTTGGTTTAAGAAATTACTCAAACTAAAAAAAAAATTAACAGCATTGATAACTAAATACTTATATTTTATCATTTTAATATAAAATTGGATAAATGGCTGTACCTCAGTTTATTGAAAATATAATGAAAGTTTGCAATTTTTCAAACGATGAGCGCAAACTATTTATTGATAATTTGCATTATATAGAATATAAAAAAGGCGAAAGTATGCTTAAACAAGGTGTGCTTGCCTTGCAACTTTTTTTTATCCATTCGGGTTTAGTAAAATTGGTTTTAGAAGGTTACAAAGAGCGAAGTTTAATACTCGACATAGTCAGCGAAAATGAAATTTTGGGCTTACCCTCGCTTTTTTCCGAAAGCAAAACCGTGTATTCTGCCATAGCCCTTAACAATGTGGAAACAAGCTATATAGAAACAAGTGTTGTATATGAAGTTTTAGAAACCAATCGTTTATTTCTTAAATTTTGTTATACTCAACAGCAGTTTCAAAATCAATTTCTTTACGAAAAAATAAATATTGTAGGAAATAAACAGATACACGGACGTTTTGCCGGGAGTTTATTGTATCTGAATTCCGATAAATTTAAAGATAAAAATATTTTTCAAATTATTTCGCGAAAAGAACTTTCCGAACTTTCGGCTATTTCGCTCGATAGCACGATGAAATTAATCAATGAATTTAAAAGCGATAAAATCATTGATGTAAATGGAAAAGAAATAGAAATTAACGATAGGGAAATGATGGAGCGACTTTTTAAAATAGGTTAATGTAAAAATTATATGTTTCAAAATCTTGATATTCTTATAGTTGATGATATTTTCATCAATCGAATGCTTTTAGTAGAAATTATTGAAAATTTGGGTGCGCAGTATAGCGAAGCTTCAAATGGGAAAGAAGCTGTTGATTTAATGCAAATTAAAAAATTTGATATAGTGTTTTTAGACATAGAAATGCCTGTTATGAACGGTTTTGAAACCGCTCGTTACATTCGCTCTAAAATGCCTAAGCCAATTTCTGATATTCCTATTATTGCTATTACTGCTCACAATCTCAATGATTTCGATAAAAATTTTACCGAAAGTGGATTTTCTACAATTTTGTCGAAACCCTATACGCTTGAACGAATAGAAAAAGTATTAAATGACTTTTTTTAAATAAATAATTGCAATAGAACTATTTAATGATGTAAATTTCAAAAATTTATATTAAGTTTGCACTTAAAAATTGTTCGCATTTGAATTTGAAAACGAATGATTTACAAAAATTTATGTAACTTCCTTGTTTGTTTTGTAAATAATTATATTTCAATTACTTATCAAAAAAAATAATGACAAATTAAAAAAAGTTTTTAAAATAAATTTGCTTTTCAAAGTTTGTTTTCTACTTTTGCAATAAAAATTTATTAATGTTTTATTTCGGCTTTTTTGCGACTCACATGCCTTATTTACTTTTAGGGCTTATATATTCTTTTTCGCTGCTGTATTTTTCGTCTAAAAATATTGAGCAAGCGAGAGAGCGTATTGAGGTTGTTCAATCTACTGAAAATCGGAATATTACACTTACAACTATTGATGTAAATCATCAAGTTTCGGCAATTCAATTGCAAAAAAATGTTTTAAAAGAATATTTCATAAACTACGAAAACCATTGGTTTAGAGATGTATATGATTTTAAAATTACCAAGCACTGTTGTTTTTCGGTTTTTCCCAATCCTCCTCCTTTTTTCCGTTTTCATTAAAAAAATTTGTCTTTTTCGGTTGAATTTAAAAAAATTTGAAGTTGCTTTTTTAAAGTAATTTGTTTTTTTTTAATATGTTTAAATCCGAAAATATGCCTTTAGCAAACGGATATTCGTGTATCATGTTTGTTAAATGTGAATTTATCGCAATAAATCCGTTTATTAACAAATAGATACAATATCTTTCGGATTTTTAGCTCAATTAAGAAAAAACTTTAAATATTTAGGCAATTCCTGGATAACATACATGCTCGTTTAAAGTTTTAAGATGTTCTTTTTTAACAAAAAAAATTCAAAAAAAACATAAAAAGGTATAAATAAATTACATAACCTTATTTTAAAAATTATAAATAATTAGTAATTTATTTGAAAAAAAATAGGGTTTATTTTTAGATTAAAACTCAAAAAAACAATCAAAAACATAATATTTTATGAAAATTCAATATATTTTAATATTATTTTTTTCTTTATTTAATTTAATTATTTCAGCACAAGCAAGTTATATTGTACAAGAAGATACTTCGCTTTTAAAAAAAATAGAGCTAAACGAAATTATTATCAATGCTTCGAAAAATGAAAGTAAATTGCGCGAACTTCCTGTATCTGTTACAGTTATGCCGATAAAATTAATTGAACAAACACAAGCCAGCTCATTGAATCAACTCAGTGCTTTATCGCCCAATTTTGTAATGCCCGATTATGGCTCAAAACTGACTTCGCCCGTTTATATTCGCGGGATTGGCTCAAGAATCAATTCGCCTTCAGTAGGTTTGTATGTCGATTTTGTTCCATATTTTGAAAAATCGGCTTTTGAATTTGACTTTTTCGATATAGAAAGAATTGAGATTTTGAGAGGTCCGCAAGGAACACTTTTTGGGCGCAACAGTATGGGAGGAATTATTAATGTTATCACTCGTTCGCCTTTAAATTATCAAGGTACAAATATTAATTTAACAGCCGCTAATTATGGAAATTATAAGTTCCATGCAAGCCATTACAGTTTGATTTCCAATAAATTAGGCATTTCAATTTCGGCAAATTATCAACATTCAGACGGGTTCTATACCAATTTATATACAAATAATAAAGTTGATAAGCTAAATTCGTATGGATTTAGAAATCGTTTGGCATATAAAATTACCGATAAATTTTATTTTGAAAATATTTTTTCTTTCGAAAAAAGCCAACAAGGAGGTTATCCATATTCAATTTACGATTCAACTCTAAAAATTGCTTCGCCTGTTAATTACAACCAATATAGTTCTTATGACCGCTTAATGCTGTCAAATGCTTTAAATTCAAAGTATTCCAATCAAAAACTTGAACTTTCAAATACTTTTTCTTTTCAATACATAGACGATGTTCAGAAAATTGACCAAGATTTTACAGAAGTAAAACAATATTTTGTAGAACAAAATCAAATACAAAAAATGTTTGCTAATGAACTGATTTTAAGGTCAAAAAATAATAAACGTTACAATTGGCTTGTCGGAGGATTTGCATTTGTTCAAACCTCAGAATCGGGTGTTGGGGTCGATTATTATCCACAAGTTTTATGGTATTTGAAATCATACAATACCGTTGTTAAAGGTTTAGCTTTTTTCCATCAATCAAATTTTAAAATTACCAAAAAACTTTCATTAACTGCTGGATTAAGGTACGATTATGAAACTTCTGAAATGCACTACCGTTACGAATCGTTAAAAAATAATATAGCTTTACCAATTATTGATACGCTCTATCCAAGCACTAAAGATGAGATTTTTTTACCCAAAATAGCTTTAAACTATGAGTTTGAAGTGTTTTCGCTATTCATTTCGTATGCAACGGGTTATAAAGCCGGAGGTTTTAATACTACTTTTGAACGCCCCGAACATTTAACATTTAAAAATGAAACCAGTTACAATTATGAATTTGGCGGAAAAACTTCTTTTCTTGATAACAAAATTTTTGCTGATTTTGCTATTTTCTATACACAATTAAAAAATCAACAAATTTATAGAACAGCACCCAGCGGTAGAGGCTCATACCTTGATAATGCAGGTGTTTCAGAAAACAAAGGATTTGAATTTTCTTTGCAAAACAAAGCGATAAAAGGTTTTGAAATTATGATAGCTTACGGATATACTTATTCTAAAATTGTGGAATATGTAAAAGATGAAACTATAAATTATAATCATCAGTTTACACCTTATATTCCTCGCTATACCTTTGCTTTTCAGGCTTTACAAACAATAAAGCTACCTCTGAAATGGATAGATAAAATAAAAATAAGTGCCGTTTATAATCGAAATGGCGAATTGTATTGGGATTTGAATAATAAATTAAAAGAAGAACCTTATTCTTTATTAAATGCAAAAATTTCATTTTTAAAACAAAATTTTCAGCTCGACTTTTGGGGTAAAAATTTGTTAAACTCTGATTATAATGCGTTTATGTTTGAAGCTTTGAACAAAATTTATACTCAAAGGAATAAACCTTTACAATTTGGTGCTAATTTTGCCGTGAAATTTTAAGAAATGGGAAAAAATAATTGGACAAAATTTCCGGTTCTGTTTAGTTTATACATTGCACAGTCTGTGCCAATGAGTTTTTTTTCTACCGTTGTACCTGTTATTATGCGACAAGAGAATTATTCTTTGGAATCCATCGGATTGCTGCAATTGGTTAAACTACCATGGATAATTAAATTTTTATGGGCTCCGGTAGTAGATAATTATTCAAGTAATTTTAAGCAATTAAAACACTGGATTTTTTTCTCTGAACTATTTTATGCTTTTATCATTATCGGAATAGGTTTTTTTAGTTTACAAACCGATTTTATAAGTATTATCGTTCTCATTATCATTGCTTTCATAGCTTCGGCTACCCAAGACATTGCCACCGATATTTTTGCAATCCGCATTTTGAAAGAAAGCGAGCGGGGTTTGGGAAATAGCATGCAATCGGGAGGTAGTTTTATGGGAAGTTTGCTCGGAACCGGTGTGTTGTTGCTGATTTATCACTATTACGGTTGGCAAAATTTGCTTTTTATTTTGGCTGCATTTGTGCTTTTCGCTGTCATTCCGCTTTGGTTTTACAAGCCCGTTGAAAAAACACAATCTACAGAAAAACAAACAGTTAAGCTTAAAGAACTCTTACTTTTTTTCAACGATAAAGTATGTAGAAAACATTTATTATTGCTTGTTTTTTATTATTCCGGTATAATTGGTATTTTGGCAATGTTGAAACCTTATTTGGTCGATTTAGGGTATAATGTGAAAGAAATTGGTTTTATGTCTGGAATTATTGGCACATCTACCGCCGCTTTTAGTGCATTTTTTGGTGGATTTCTAATAAAAAAACTTGGTAGAATTACTTCTTTTTACATTTTTTCATTTGCAAATTTATCAGTGGGTGTATATTTTTACTATTTAAGCTCATTCGTTCCCAATTTTTGGCAAATAAGCATGGCAATTTGCTTACTTTGGGCAGCTTATGGGTTTTCTTCAGTTATTGTTTACACTTCATCTATGGATAAAGTTCGTCCACAACGCGAAGGAACGGATTTTACATTGCAAATAGTTGTTACTCATTTAAGTAGTTTAATAATAGCCGTTTTTAGTGGTAAAATGGGCGATAAATTTGGTTACAACGGGCTTTTTTCCTTTCAAATATTAATGAGTCTGCTGGCTATTGTTATACTTTATTATAACTTTCCTCTAAAATTTAAAAAAAATGAAAATAGATAATAAATTAATAGAAAAATACAATCTTCCTATACCCAGATATACGAGTTATCCGACTGCAAATCATTTTACAAATCAATTCAACGAAACCGATTACTTGGATTTAATTAAGCTCTCTAATAGCGCGTTAGACAATTCGATTGCTTTTTATATCCATATTCCTTTTTGCAAAAAAATTTGCTATTACTGTGGTTGCAATGCGTGTATTTTAAAAAGCGAGCAGATTGTAAAAGATTATATCGAAGCACTTAAAAATGAAATAGTTAAAGTAATTTCTTTGATTGATAGAAAAAGAAAAATTTCACAAATTCATTTTGGCGGCGGCACACCGAATGTCATTCAAGTATCTTATATTGAGGAGATTGTAGATTTGTTAAAAAGTCAATTTTCGCTCATCGAAAATCCGGAAATTGCTATCGAATGCAATCCGGCGCATCTTACATTCCCCTACATCGAGCGACTGATAAAAACTGGTTTTAATCGGTTTAGTCTCGGCATTCAAGACTTTGATAATGAAGTACTTAAAAATGTTAATCGCAGTCCGTCAGCCATTCCCATTAAGGAATTGATAGATTATTTTAGACAATTTGAAGGCGTAGCTATAAATCTGGATTTTATTTATGGTTTACCTTTGCAAAACGAACAAAGTTTTGCACAAACAATAACGCAAGCCATTGATTTAAAGCCCGATAGATTAGTTACATTTTCTTATGCTCATGTGCCATGGGTAAAAAAACACCAATTGATTTTGGTTAAAAAAGGATTACCTACTGCAATGGAAAAAATGCAAATGTTCTTAATTTCCAGAGATTTACTGCTAAAAGCCGGTTATAAAGCCATTGGCTTAGACCATTACGTTTTGCCAAACGATGAACTTCATTTAGCTTTAGAAAGTAACCTTTTACATAGAAATTTCCAAGGATATTGCACGCGAAGAACTACCGGACAAGTTTACGCTTTTGGTGTTTCTGCAATTAGTCAATTGGAAAATGGTTACTCCCAAAATTTTAAAGACATTTCTGAATATATTCATTGTATTAACAAAAATGTTTTGCCTGTAGAAAAAGGATATATTATTAATAAAGAACAAGTTATAATAAAAAATACCATAACGGAAATTATGTGTAACAACGAATTTAATTTACATAAATTTGCTGATAAATATAAAATTTCAATGCAAACGCACAAAAAAATCACTGGTTTTAGTGAAGATAAATTAACCGAATTAATTAATGATAATTTGGTAGAATATGAAAATGATACAATCCGAATTACAGATACCGGAAAACTTTTTATAAGAAACATAGCCGTACTTTTTGACCCCGAATATAAAAATCAAACCCAATTATACTCAAAAACTGTTTAAAATTATGAAAACCAACAAAATAGAATATGCCGTAATTGGAGGCGGACTTACCGGACTTACAATTGGATATTATTTGAATAAAGCGAATAAAAACGTTCATATTTTTGAAAAAAAAAATCGAGTGGGTGGAGTTATCGAAACTATAATTGAAAATGGTTTTGTTTATGAAGCCGGACCCAATACCGGTGTGATAGGCTCACCCGAATTAGTGAGTTTATTCGATGATTTAAAGCCACTTATAGAGATTGAAATTCCAAAATCAGGAGCAAAAAATAGGTGGATTTGGAAAAAAGGAAAATGGAATAATTTGCCTACCGGACTTATTTCTGCCCTCGCAACACCCTTATTTTCTTGGTATGATAAAATTCGTATCTTAGGTGAACCTTTCCGCAAAGTAGGCAAAAATAAAGACGAATCGATTGCACAAATGGTTAGACGCAGAATGGGCAAAAGTTATTTAGATTATGCTGTAAATCCTTTTATTTCAGGCATATATGCAGGAAATCCTGAAATGTTGATTACTCGATTTGCTATGCCAAAACTTTATAATTTAGAGCAAAACTACGGAAGTTTTATTAAAGGTGCTATTAAAAAAGCAAAAGAACCCAAATCGGACTTAGAAAAAAGAGTTTCGAGAGAAGTTTTTTCTATTAAAGGCGGTTTAAGTCAATTAATTTTAGCTTTAAGCCACGAAATAGGTTACGAAAACATAAAAATGAACTGTAAAAACATTGCAATTGAGAAAAAAGAAGCCTATTTTATTCTAAATTATACAGATTTGGAAGGAAAATCAATTGTTTTTGAAGTGAAAAATGTAATTATTACCGTTTCAGGCTCAAATTTGCCAAGTATTATTCCTTTTGTATCCGAACAAAAATTAAAAAACATTACAAATGCTCGTTATGCCAGAGTTATACAAGTTGTTTTGGGTTATACTCATTGGAAAGGCTTGAAATTGAATGCTTTTGGAGGTTTAATTCCCAGCCACGAAAATAGAAATGTGTTGGGCATTTTGTTTCCTTCGGCTATTTTTCCCAATCGCGCGCCCGAAACTGGAGCTTTATTGTCCGTTTTTATGGGAGGAATAAATAATCCCGATTTAATCTTAAAATCTGATGAAGAGATAAAAGTTTTGATTATTAGCGAAATAGAAGAAACGCTAAAATCAGAAAATATACCGGATTTTATAAAAATATTTAGATATTTTAATGCAATCCCACAATATGAAATTTCTTCGGCAGAACGATTTACGGCAATAGATGAAATTCAAAATGAATACAAAGGTCTATGGATTGCAGGCAATTTGCGCGATGGAATTGGCATGGCTGACCGTGTAAAACAAGCCAAACAATTAGCAGATAGTTTGACTAAAAATATAAAAAAAGATTAAAAAATATGAAAAAGGCAATTGTTTTAGTAAACGTTGGAACTCCTAAAAAAGCCGATAAAAAGTCTGTTAAAATATTTTTGCGTCAATTTTTAAACGATAAAAGAGTCATTGATATACCGTTTTTTTTTCGTTTACTGCTTGTAAATCTGATTATTATACCCTTTAGAGTTTCAAAATCCACAAAACTTTATCAAAAACTTTGGACAGAAAAAGGGTCTCCTATTTTGTATTACTTAAAAAGTTTATCAGTAAAATTACAAAAAATAGTTCCAGAAAATGAAACCATATTTTATGCTATGCGTTATGGTGAGCCTTCGCTAATCTCCGTACTCGAAAAATTGAAAATTCAAGATTTTAAAGAATTGATATTTTTACCACTTTTTCCTCAATATGCATCTTCAACTACCGGTTCTATTAATGAATTGATTTTAAAAGAATTATCGAACAATCAAAAATTCACAAATTTGAAGATAATCAATCAATTCTACAATCATCGAGCTTTTTTAAATGCTTTTGTAAGGCAAATACAAAAATACGAAATATCAGATTTTGAACATGTTATATTTTCTTATCATGGATTGCCTATCAGACAAATAAATAAGATTCACCCAAAACATTTTGAGAAAAATTGCACTTGTTCTGTTTCAATGCCTGAACACGGAAAATATTGTTACAAAGCCACTTGCTATGAAACAACACGCCTTTTGGCTCAAATTTTAAATCTCTCTTCCGACATGTATTCGGTTGGTTTTCAATCACGTTTAGATAAAAATTGGCTTTATCCTTTTACAGATAAAATAATAATTGAAAAAGCCCAATCGGGCATTAAAAATTTGCTAATTATTTCACCTTCTTTTGTTACCGACTGTTTGGAAACCTTAGTAGAAATAGAATACGAATACCGTAATATTTTTATTGAAAATGGAGGAAAAAATTTAACTTTAGTAAAAAGTTTAAATGATAACACTTTTTGGGCTGAAGCTATCAATGAAATTATTCATTCACCTTTTTAATTTTCTAATAACTTTATAATTAATTCATTAAAACTTATTTTTATTTTTTTTTCTATAAAAATAAAAAAAATCAATTTTTAGGATAGGGTAAACGACTTTAAACCTATCTTACTATAAAATCGATAAAAGTTAAAAACAAAATAAGCTTATTTGAAAATTTTTAGAAAATTAATTTAAAAATTATTAAAAAAAAGAAATTATGAAAGCAATATTTTTTCATTTAGCAAAAGCAACAAGTTTAATGGTGTTAATCTTTGTTGTTAATTTAAGCATAGCTCAAGATGCTGATAATTACAAGGTTTACAAAGCCAAAGTAAAAGATAATAAGACAAAAACCGATGTTGTATTTGGAAGTGTTACTTTAGTTGGCACGCATATTGGCACAGTAACCAATTCAGAAGGCGAATTTACAATTAAAGTGGCAAACGATTCTAAAGCAAATGAGTTAGAAATTTCGCATATCGGTTATACTTCTAAAAAATTGGCACTGAGTACTTTAAATAATGAGGAAAACATTATTTGGCTAACGCCTACCAGTGTAAATTTGAGTGAAATAACGGTTCGTCCCGAAGAAGCTTCGGCTTTGATGGAAAAAGTAGTAAAAAAAATACCGGAAAATTATAGTATTAATGACGTAATGTCTGCCGGTTTTTATAGAGAAACTGTAAAACAAGGTCGTGATTACTTAGCCATTTCGGAAGCGTTGGTCGATATTCATAAAGCTTCATACAATCAAGACTTAGAAGACAAAATTAAAGTTTTTAAAGGCAGAAAAAGCTCGAACGTGAAAAAAGCTGATACTCTTGCTGTTAAATTGCAAGGTGGACCTTATACGGCTCTATTGTTTGATGTTGCAAAAAATCCTTATATTTTGCTTGATGACAATTTGCGCCCTTATTATGAATATACCATTATTGATGTTAAAACGATAGATGAAACTTTAAATTATGTAGTAGAATTTAAGCCCAAAGTTTTATTGACCGATTATCCGATGTATTATGGAAAATACTACATTAATACTACCAATTTAGCAATTACTTCGGTAGAATTTAGTTTAGATTTGACCGACAAAGACCAAGTAAGCGAAATGTTTGTAAAACGCAAACCGGTAGGTTTAAAATTAACACCTTTAACTACCAGTTATTTAGCTACTTACAAACAAACTGACGGCAAATATTACTTTAGTTATTCGCGTGGTGAAGTAAAATTCAAATGCAATTGGAAAAAGAGATTATTTAGTTCAACTTATTCAATTATGTCTGAAATAGCTGTAACTGATTGGAACTCAGAAAAAATAGAAAAATTCAAATCCAAAGAGTCTTTGCTAAAATCGGCTATTTTTGAAGAAGAATTGACTGCTTTTACCGATGATAATTTTTGGGGAGAACATAATTTTATTGAACCGGACGCTTCAATAGAAACGGCGCTCAAAAAATATGAAAAACAATTAAAAAGAAATAAATAATTGATTATAAATCTGTTAAACTACTAATATTTTTCAATTATTTCAATAATTCGTTAAATATTATATTACTACTTAAAATACAAATATTTAATTATTCGGTGAATTTATTAAGTATTTTACAATCAGTGTTATACAAGTTTTGGAGTATAAATTTAACGAATTTATTTTTGTAATTCAGAATAAATAGCTTTTTTTAATAAAAAAATAAATAGGTAAAATATTAAATTTATAAAAAATAATAAACAGTAAAAATAAATTTATTAAATTAGTAAAAATATATCAGGCCTATTTTTATTCATAAAAAAAGATATTTAAAAATTAAAAAACGTTCTCCGAAAATTAATTTATATACGGAGAACATTTTTTTATTAATACAAAAAATATAATTTTGCATTCATGGAGCATTTTAAAAAGATACAACGAGGTGATATAAAAGAATTTGAGCGTGTATTTAGAGATTTGTACGCACCACTTTGTATTTTTGCTCAAAAATACCTTCATTCTGCTGAAAGTGCAGAAGAAAAAGTACAAGATACTTTTTATAAACTTTGGCGCGATAGACAAAAAATTAGTATTACCGATTCTTTGAAAGCATATTTGTATAAAGTAGTGCAAAACAGTTGTTTGCAAGAAATTGAACATTTCAAAGTAGAAGAAAAATACGCAAAGTTTGTAAAAATTCAGTCGATGGAATTTGCAACAGACCCTTTTGAGGAAATGAAACTCAAACAAATGACTCAGGCAATAGACCAAACACTTCATTTGTTGCCGGAAAATTGCCGGAAAATTTTTATTTTGAGCCGATACGATGGATTAAAAAACCGTGAAATAGCAGAAAAATTATCCATTTCGATAAAAACAGTAGAAGCCAACATTAGCAAAGCTTTGCAGGCTTTTAAGTTAAACTTGAAAGAATGAATTTTATTAAAAAAAGTGAAAAATTATGACTCGCAAACAAACCAATAATGAGCCTTTCGATACCAATAAAGCTTGGGAGAATTTGTATGCCCGATTAAAAGAGGACAATTTATTAGAAACTTCTAAGCCAAAAGTTACGTTTCAAAAGCCATTTTATAAAGTAGCAGCTCTTTTATTAGCTGTTCTAAGTATTTCATTTTTAGCTTTTTATTATTTAACCACAGGTTTAAAACATCAAGTAGTTACGGTAGAAAATAATTTGGAGAAATCCATAAAAAAAATCCAATTGCCCGATGGTTCTATTGTTTGGCTCAATGCTTCTGCTAAAATAAAATACGATGAAACTTTTAATATAAATACCAGACTTATTGAGTTTGAAGGCGAAGCTTTTTTTGAAATCAGCAAAATGAAAAACAAAGCTTTTATTATTAAAACCAAACAAGCTCAAATCAAAGTGTTAGGAACTTCTTTTTCAGTAAATACACACGTAGCCGAAAAAAATTTAGAAGTTTTAGTGGCAACGGGAAAAGTAGAAGTAGCCAAAACAGAAAATAAAAAAATGACATTGTTACCCGGCGAAATGGTTACCGTAAATACCCAAAATTTTGAAAAAAATATAAATTCTAATAAAAATTATTTGTCGTGGAAAACCAAAGAATTTGATTTTAAAAACGTTGAAATGCAACAAGTTGTTAAAGATTTAAGTAAAGCATACAGAGTAAATATTGTGATAGAAAACAGTGAAATAGGGCAACGCAAACTGCATTCAAGTTTTTCAAATAAAAATCTGGAAACTATTTTACAAGTGATTTGCGAAACCTACAATCTTCAAATTCATAAAATAAATAATCAGATAATATTAAAATAAAATTATCCCTAAAATGAATTGTTTTTTTTAGTTAAAAAAAAGCAAAATTGATTTTGCTATTTTTTATTTTACCAAAGAAGTTTTATTTTTGCTTTTTTAATAACTAAAAAAATATGATTTTAAATATAGAAACGGCAACACAAATTTGCTCCGTTTGCCTTTCTGAAGGCAGCGAAATCATTGCCTTGAAACAAAGCGAAGAAAAAAATTTACATGCCTCGCTTTTATCGGTTTTTATTCAAGAACTCTTTGAACAGACAAACTGTAAACGCTCTGATTTAAAGGCTATTGCCGTAAGTCAAGGACCCGGTTCGTACACCGGCTTGCGAATTGGAGTTTCAACGGCAAAAGGAATTGCTTATGGATTAGACATTCCTTTGATTGGTATAAGTACTTTGCAATCAATGGCTTATGGAGCAGCTTCAAAATTTGACAATCAATATTCTCTTTTTGCTCCCATGATAGATGCCCGCAGAATGGAAGTTTATTCTGCCTTTTATAATACTCAAAATCAGCTGATTAAACCAATTTCGGCTGATGTAATCACACCAGATTCGTATTTAGAATTTTTAAACCAAAACAAGATTCTTTTTTTTGGAGACGGTGCCGATAAATGCAAAGAAATTTTAACGCACTCAAATGCTTTTTTTTCAGATTTATTCTATCCTTCTTCTGCTTTTATGGCAAATTTGTCGCATGAAAAGTTTGTAAATCAGCAATTTGAAAATGTTGCTTACTTTGAACCTTTTTATTTAAAAGATTTTATTGCAATAAAAAGTAAATCGTTTTTTGAAAAAAAACAAATAATTTAAACAATTGATAAACAATATTTTATGAACATAAGAACCAAATCTTTAAATCAATAAGTCTTTCGCCTTTGAATTGAACATCATTGTATTAATTCTTTGCAAAATGCCTTTGATTTATTAGCTAAAATATTGTTTATTAATAAATTAACCTTATTTATTTCTTTTTATTTGCTTTGCGTTTTGCTTTTTTAGCAACCGCTTTTTGATGCTGCTCTTCCATTTGCTTAATTTCTTTCATCAGCGATTTCCAATTGGTTTTTGTTTCGCCCGAAAAATCAATGGTTTGGTGATATTCTTCCAAATTAATTTCAAGTACTTGAATTTCATTATCTAAATATTTTTGAATTTCATCTAAAATTGGTTTTTCTTCTTCGCTGCAAAATGAAATGGCTTGCCCACGTGAATTTCCGCGTCCCGTGCGACCTACTCTATGCACATAATTTTCGGGTTTTTCGGGCAAATCGTAATTAATGACATATTCTACTTGGTCAATATCAATTCCGCGTGCGCTTACATCGGTAGCTATCAATACTTTAACTTCACCTTTTTTAAAAAGATTCAGGGCATTTAGGCGTTCTTGCTGTTCTTTGTCGCCATGCAAAGTAATTGTTTTAATATCAATTCTTTCCATAGCTTTTAAAACTCTTTCGGCTCTTATTTTGGTTCTAACAAAAACCAATATTTTGCTATCAGGGTGTTCATTGATAATTCGTTCTAAAAAAAATCTTTTATCGTCCATTTTTATAAAAGTAACGGCATGATTTACATTTTTTGCCACTGGGTCTTTTGGCGAAATCTGAATGTGTACTGGCTTGTGAACCAGTGAGTAAGCCAATTCTTTTATTTTGCTGTCAATGGTAGCGGAAAAGAAAAGTGTTTGTCGGTTTTTAGGTAAAAATCGGATTAAATTTCGAATATCTTTTATAAAACCCAAGTCGAGCATGTGGTCGGCTTCGTCTAAAACGACAATTTCGAGCCGTTTAAAATTGATGTGTCCTTGGCTTACCAAATCGAACATTCTACCCGGAGTAGCCACTAAAATATCCACACCTTCTTGCAATGCAGCAATTTGTGAGTCTTGCTCCACACCTCCAAATACGCACAAACTTTTCACTCGCGTATGACGCGAAAGAACGTCAAAGGTTTCGTAAATTTGGATAGCCAATTCGCGCGTTGGCTCCATAACTACACATTTTATGCCATCATTTCTACCTACAATTTTTCGCTTATGCAAAAGGTCGATGATAGGAATGGCAAAAGCAGCCGTTTTTCCGGTTCCTGTTTGGGCTATTGCCAAAACATCTTCGCCTTTTTGAATAGCAGGTATCGATTTAAACTGAATATCCGTTGGTTTAATATAGCCCAATTTGGCTATATTTTTCTTTAAGCCTTCGTTTATATTGTAATCTTCAAACTTCATACTTTCTTTTTTGCACAATAAAAAATAAAAATTCCATATTTTTAGAAAAAGCAAAATTACTGTTTTTTTTACAATTTTATGTGAAAAAAAAAATTGAGTTTTTTAGCAATATGTACGAAAAAAAATTGTAAAAATAAAAAAATAAGGTTATAATTGTGTTCTAAACCTTTATAACCTTATGAAAGCAATATATAAAATCGTATTTGAGTTAAGCAGGAACTTAACCGATACAAAAATACAATTTTTTTTTCAAATTTGAAAAAATAGTTTAATTGCTAAAGTATTGAATTTTAATTTGCAACAAGTCTAATAAATTTAAAAGATAACTTTCTGATTTTAAGTAAAATAAAAAAAAATAAAATTGTACTGAATTTTATTTGTTGAATTTCAAAATATTCGTACATTGATGGAAAAAAATAACGAACGATTGTGATATTAATGTATCTTTACGCAGTCAAATTTTATTGTTGAAACATATTTTTCCTTTTTTAACTATGAAAAAACAATTGTTGTTAGTGGTTTTAATGCTCATTTTGAACCAAATATCGGCTCAAGATGCCGTATTAATGAGTAATTTAGGGCATAGCAAAGAAATAACGGCTTTGGAATATAGCCCCGATTTTAAATATTTGGCTTCAGCCTCAAAAGATGGTGTAATCAAACTCTGGAATGCCGCTTTGGGTAAGGAAATTAAAACTTTTCGCGGTCATTCATTTTTTGTAAACGATATAGCTTTTAGTCCGAACGGTAAAAATTTGGTTTCCGTTAGTGCCGACCAAACCATTCGCCTTTGGAGCGTAGATTCAGAAACCGAAATGATGCAATTTGCAAAACAAATGATGCCCGTTAATGCTGTGGCTTACAGTGCAGACGGTTCTAAAATTTATACCGCAATAGCAGACGGAACGGTCAAAATTTGGAACGCTCAAACCGGAGAAAATCTGAACACGCTTTCAGCACACAGCAGTTGGGTTGAAAATATTGCCCTTTCGCCCGATGGAAAATATTTTGTAACAAGCAGTTGGGAGAATAAAATCAAACTCTGGAACGCTCAAAACAATGAATTGCTTAGACCGCTCGTGGGGCTTTCCTTGAGCAGTGCAGCCCTTGCTTTTAGCCCGAACTCAAAATGGGTAGCTGCCGGAAGCCGCGACAAAAATGTTGCCGTTTGGAACTCAGAAACAGGCGAATTGCAAACCGTTCTTAAAGGACACACGCAAGAGGTTTGGAGCGTGCGTTTTAGTCCCAACAATCAATTTTTGGCAACAGCCTCCGCCGATAAAACCGTCATCATTTGGGATTGGCAAAAAGGCACAAAACTTTTAACTATTTTAGAAAATTCGGTGGTATTTTCCCTTCTTTTTAGCGAAAGCGGAAAAGAAATTGCAATCGGAAATGCTCAAGCCGAAATTAATATTAGACAAATTGCTGATGGAACGCTCATTAAACAGTTCAAAGGATATAGCGAAGACATTTTGTGTATCAATTTTAGTGCCGATGGAGGCTTTTTGGCTTCGGGCAGTTCAAATAGTTCCATTAAAATTTGGAATACCCAAAATAGCAAAGACTTGAAACCTTTAAAAGCCGACAATAAAAGTGTTTTGTGCTTAAAATTCAGTCCCAATCAAAAATTTATGGTTAGCGGAAGTGCATCTAATGTATTGAACTATTGGGATTTGTCTAAAAAGCAAGTTACCAAGACCATGGGGAATTTTGTATTTGGAGCTACCGCCCTCGATATTAGCCCCGATAGCAAAATCATTGCCGCTACAAATTATCAAGAAACGGCACTTTTCGATGCCGAAACCGGCAAACAAATTCTGCGAACAGCCAATATAAACGACATTGTAAGCGACATTGTTTTTTCGCCTGACGGCAAAAGTTTTGCCATTGCTTCGTGGGACGGTTCGGCACGACTTTACGATACTCAAACCGGAAACGAATTGTTCAAATACATTGGGCATAAAGGCTATGTGGAATGCGTAGCTTTTAGCCCCAACGGAAAATATTTAGCCACAGGCAGTTGGGATAATTCGGTGCGCCTTTGGGAAGTAGAAACCGGAAAAACCGTTTTTCAATTCAACGGGCATACCGACAAAGTGGTGAGTTTAAGTTTTAACCCAAATGGAAACCAATTGGTTTCGGCAAGCCACGATAACACGCTCAAAATCTGGAATGTAAACAATGGCACTTTGGAAAAAACGTTAACCGGACACACTGCAAAAGTATTTGATGTTGAATTTTCGCCCGACGGCAGAAGGATTGCTTCGGCGGCTTCCGATGCTACCATTCGGTTTTGGAGTTCTCAAAACGGCACCGAATTGCTTAGACTTTACAGCATGAGCGACTCTAAAGATTTTATTGCCGTTACGCCTTCGGGCAAATTTGACGGCACTCCAGCCGGTATTGATTTGCTTTTTTATTTACAAAACGGTCAAATTGTTCCTTTGGAAAGTTTTTACGAACAATATTTTACACCGCGCTTGTTTGAAACAATTTTTGCGGTAAGCGATTTCGATTACGTTAATGGTGAAAATTTAGTAGAAACGGTTGAACCGAAAATTGAGGTAAAACTTCCGCCGGAAATAAAAATTATTTCGCCAAATAAAGAAACCAAAACCTTTCGGCAAAACGAAAAAGGTGAACTTTTGGCTACCACTCAAGAAATTGAATTGTGGGCAGATGTTTACGACAAAGGTACGGGAGTGAGCGAAATACGGGTTTTTCACAATCAAAAACTCATTGAATCGGACGATTTTTTAGATGTAGGCGAGGTTCACACTAAAAAAATAAAAATTCAACTTCTCAATGGAAAAAACACACTGAAAATTACGGCGTTTAACACCGAACAGGTAGAAGCCGTGCCGCAAGAAATAGATGTTTACTTTAATGGCAATCAGTCCACTACATCGCTTTATATGTTGGTGGTAGGAATTAATGAATATCAAAACCCTGATTATAAGCTCAATTATGCTTTAGCCGATGCTACTTCGTTTCAAAAAGAATTAGAATTGGGAAGTAAAAGTTTGTTTGAAAAAATAGAAACCGTTTTTTTAGGCAATGAAAATGCAAGTTTTGCCAAAATTCAAGAGCAAATGCAACTTTTGAAAAGCAAAGTAAAACCCGAAGATGTCTTTATTTTTTACTATGCCGGACATGGAATAATGAGCCAAGATGCTCAATCTCAGTTCTTTTTAGTTCCTTACGATTTAACCAACGTAAACCAATCGACTCAAGAATTGGAAAACAAAGCCATTTCGGCGCGAAATTTAAAAGTTTTTTCAAAAGAAATAAAAGCACGCAAGCAGATGTTTGTATTCGATGCTTGTCATTCGGGCGGTTTGTTAGAAACTTTGATTTCAATGGGCAATGTGGCTGAAGAAAAGGCAATTGCACAATTGGCACGAAGCACCGGCACATTTTGGCTAACGGCTTCTACTACAGAGCAATTTGCCGCTGAATTTGGTACTTTGGGGCATGGCGTATTCACTTATTCCATTTTATACGCCTTGCAAGGCAAAGCCGAAAACTTAGGTTTGGACAAAAAAATAACGGTTCAAGAAATCAGCACGTTTGTAAACGAAAATGTTCCCGAACTTTCCGAAAAATACAAAGGCAAAGCTCAATATCCGGTAAGCTTTGGCTTTGGACAGGATTTTCCGCTTATTTTACTCCAAAAGTAATTTTAAAATTAGATAATCTACAAACGGCTACTTTGCCAAAGTTCTAATTACAAAACAATTACATAAAAATAAAAGCTCAAATTATAACCATTCAAAATCTACAAACGACAACTTTTCCAAAGTTTTAGAACTTTGGAAAAGTTAAATAATTAAACCGTTTGCAGTATATGCAGGAAAAAATAAAATTCATTTTTCCCCACAAAATAAATAAACCCGTTTTATTGAGTATCTTTTTTGTCTTTAATTTTTTTAGCCGCATAAGCAGCTCCTGCTGCGGCTAAAAAAATCAATCCACCATCAATAGGAACGGCTGACGGGTCGGTAATTGGGTCGCCCGGGTCGTCTGGTGGGTCTGGAGGTGGAGCAAAAGAATTGAAAACTCCAAAGAGAAATGTAAAAATGAACAATAAAAAGAATTTTTTCATAAATTTATTCTTATAAAAGTTAATAAGTAAATGTTTGAAATTAAATTTTTTATACAATATTTCAGACGAACTGTCTTTTTCATTTTTATGACTAAAATACTTTCAATTAGAATTTTAAGTTTTTGGAAAAATAATACAATTTTTAATTTATTTTTGAGATAAATAATTCAATTTCAAATGAAAACAATTTTAAAATGAATTTTTTAACACCTTAAAAATAATAAAAATTCTTAAAAAAAACAAATTTAAAATTTGTGAAAACATTAATAAAAAAAGACCTTTCAGAATATAACTGAAATTGTTTTGCATGATTTAAAAAAGCTTTCACATTCTTTTTTTGATTTTTTTTTATCAAAAAGAAATATTTTGCAGCGTTTTAAGTTTAATTTTCGTATCGGTTAATAGAAAAAAAAATATTACTTAAAAAAAATGAGATAATGAAAACAAAAAATTTATTGCAATTATTAATGGTGTTTTTTCTTTTTGCTTCGTGCGAAGACAAAATGATTACAAAACGCACTTATACAGCTTACACGCCGGTTTACATGTCTTATGCCGACCTGCGGGCTTCGGTAAATGTGAGCCAACAACCCAATGATGCCATTTTAAAAGTTCCGGGAAAAATTTATTTCTATAACAATTACATTTTTGTAAACGAACAGCAAAAAGGCATACATGTTTACGACAACTCAAACCCCGCAAATCCGGTACATCATGCGTTTATCAATATTCCGGGCAATGTGGATATGGCTATCAAAGACAATCTTTTGTACGCCGATAGTTATGTCGATTTAGTTTCTATTGATATTTCCGATTTCAACAATTTGCGCGAAGTGAGCCGCGTAGAAAATGTTTTTCCGTACATTATGCCCGAAATCGATTATCTGTATCCGATTGCCCAACTCGATGAAAACAAGGGCGTTGTAATTGATTGGAAAGTAGAAACCGTTACCGATACCGTAAATTACAATTTGGATAATTTTGTATTTTTTGAAAAAATGGATTACTCTGCCAACGAAGGCGGTTGGATATCAGCTCCGGCTGAAGCATCGGGCGGTGGAGTTGGAGGTTCTATGGCGCGATTTATTATTTATCAAAATTATTTTTATGTTTTGAAAAATTATGAATTGGAAATTTTTGATATTTCTTCTAATCAAACCTTCACTTCGGTTGAAAAAATAACCACCCGTGCCATAGCCGAAACGGTTTTTATTTCGGGCGACAAACTTTTTGTGGGAACACAAACCGGAATGCAAGTGTACAATATTTTTGATGCCGCTAAGCCAACTTATTTATCGGGTTTTGAACACGCTCGCTCGTGCGACCCTGTGGTGGTAAAAGGAAACACGGCTTACGTTACCCTGAGAGGAGGCACAGCCTGCGGAGGTTTTGAAAATCAGCTCGATGTAATTGATATTACCGATATTAAAAACCCCATTTTGCTAAAAACTTATCCGATGACCTCGCCACACGGATTGGGAATTGGTGTAAACAATACGCTTTTTATTTGCGATGGCGACCAAGGGCTTAAAGTCTATGATGCCACCGACCCACTCACTATTTCAAGCAATTTGTTAGCTCATTTTGAAGAGATTAACATGTACGATGTTATTCCGCTCAATCATTTGCTTGTAGCCATTGGCGCAGATGGTTTGTATCAATACGATTTTTCGGACTTGCAAAATATAAAACTTCTGAGCAAAATAGCCGTTGAACAGGGCAATGTAGAATAGAATTAAAACAATCCTAATTGCAAATTTTATTTTTATCAAATATAGCTGGCAGAGTCGCTTTGAGCGAAACTGCCCTGTGCAAGTGATACGATGACTCGAAGTCACCTGTATCACTCCCCCCAAAAAAATACAATCATACCAAAAGTTTTTTTGGGATTTTGCAAAGAAAAAAATACAAGCTTACCAAAAGTTTTTTTCGGATTTTGCAAAAAAAAAAATACAACGCTACCTAACTTTATTTACATTTTTTCAAAAAATGCAAAATATCGGTGATAACGTTACCAAGAGTTTTTTTGGGTGTTGCAATAATAGAAATACAACGCTACCTGCACTCGTTTTTCTTGAAAATAGCCAAAAATAACTATACCTAATACTTTTTCAAAAAAATATAGGTCAGTTATAACTATACCTCGCATTTTTTCGTGTTGCAACATAGCTGTTATAACGTTACCTGCCCTTTTTAAGAAAAATAACATACTTGGTAACGTTATCACAAGCCCATCGTTTCTGTTACAATGGGCTTGTGATAACGTTACCACGCATTTTTCAGACTTGCAATGGCTTGGTATAGATGTTATCGGCTATGTTTCAGTTCTGAAAAGTGCTTGGTAGCGTTATAACTGATACCTTGCAACTCGAAAAAATGCGTGGTAACGTTGTAACTGATACTTTGTAACAGAAACGAAGGGCTTGTGATAGTTATAACAGCTATGTTGCACGAGAAACGATGGCTTGGTGATAACTATACCTGATATATTGCAACAGAAACAACGACTTGGTGATAATTATACCTGTACTTTTTTTTTCAATTTGTAGGTTATTTTGGTGATAATTATACCTGCACTTTTTTTTGAGTTTGTAAGGTGTTTTGGTGATAACGATACCTGCACTTTTTTTTGAGTTTGTAAGGTGTTTTGGTGATAACTATACCAAAATAATTTTATTTTTTTTACGGTACTATTTGTGTAGTTTTTGTTTGCTGCGAATTAAGAGAATTTGCAGAAATATTAACATTCTAAAACAATTAATTATGCCAGTAATTTTTCAATCAGACAAGTCCAATTCAGATATTATAAAAGTATTTGAAGTTGATTATGACCATAAAGCGGATTTATTTGTTTTTTTAACAGATTAATCCGATAACTCTCAAATTTTGAATTAAATGAAGTTAAATAATCGATAAGTTACCTCGCTCTTTCAGTTTTAAAATGCAAACTTTTGCCCGTTTTCTTTTTAAAACACCTTAACAACCAATTTTAAGCTAAACCACACGCCTGCAATCAATTGCTTATTTTTTTAGCTGTGTGCAAACTGATTCTTTTTTCGTCGAAAAAAGCCACAATAAAAGCATCTTCAAAGCCCGCTTCTACTGCTTTTTTCTTGAGTAAAATGCAATCTTGAGACGAAATTTCATTGCCAATGGTGTATTTGTAAGCACCATTTTCTTGGTAATAACCTACATTTTTCAATCCTTTAAATTCCGGAGAACCTTCTTTAAAATATTTTGCCGAAAAAAGAAATTGTACTTTATATACCAGTTTTCGCGCCGGCGTTTTTTCCGAATTTACTTCATTTTTTACTTCATTTTTTACCACATTTTTTTCGTTGGTAGAAGCAATGGTTTCCTTCTTTTTGGTTTTCTCTTTTTCGGCTAAAAGCTTTGCCTCTTCCTTGTTTTTGGTAGCATACATAAGCAAAGTTTCGCCCAACCACGAGCTATAACCCACAATAAATGGCAATTCGTGCTTATTCTCTTGCAAATCGAGTGCTTTTTTAAGCTCCGGCTGATAATGGTTTTTAAAATCTTTAATGGTTGATGTATATTTTCCAAAAAGAGTCAATTCAAAAGGAGTTTTCTTAAATTTGTAATACGGAACGCCCGTGTCGTCTTGCAAAATTTTTATGCTTTTGGAAAGAATAAAATCGCAAACAGTACTAAAATGCGAATCGTGCAAAATGTAAGAAGCTGATTTCATGTACGTATGCAAATCGAATTGATTGGAAAGAAAACGTAAAAATCCTTCATTATTTACCATGTTTTCATTCGACAAATCAAGCTTAAAATAATATACACTTTGCTTATTTTTAAGGTTTTCTGTTGAAAAATCAACTCTAATTCCGCGAATATTCCCCAATTGTTTTTCGGTAACCGTGCCATAATTGTTTACGGCAATTTCCTCTACTCCCAAAATTTCGTGCTTTGTTAAGGCTAAATAATACAAAATCAAGTGAATAGTTCCATTAAGCTCCGATTGTGCAAAATCTTTTTGCATGTGAGTAGTCATGTAATAACCGTGTTTGTTCAAATATCGTTGCGAAGCTCTAATTCCGGTTAAGTATTCATTAACAGCATCTTGCGAAAGACTTTCTATGTGAGGCAAACTGCCAATTTTTTCTAAACCTACCAAAACATAATTTTGTGCAAACGGAAAAAAAGCATTGGCATACAAAATATCGGGACCCGAAAACGGATAAAAAACCGTAGCCGTGTATTGCGGATTTCCAGCAATGGCGTTTTCGCGAGTCCAGCGCGTAATTGGCTCTAAATCTTCACTTTCGGTTCTTGCCCAAGCCTGCTGAATGTTCGATTTATGACTTTGATAAAACGGTTTGGTTTGCAAATCGGAATATTTTTGACTTTCCAATCCGGCTATAAACTTAGCTATCTGATTGTTATAATCATCTATGGCTAATTTCTCGTAATCCTTACTTTCTGTATTTTTTCCGTAAAGCTCTTCGTGAAAACTCAATTCTTCTTGATTTTCACTACTTTGGGCTGTGTCTTTTTCGTCTTGCCATTCTTCGTCATCTTCTTGCGGTTCGTCATCTTCCAGAGCGTTTTCAGTGTTTGGGGTCGATTTTTTATTGTTCAATTTATCGGTCAATTCTTGGCACGAAACCAAATAAACAACCAAAATTAAAAGTAAAGCAGTGCTTTTAATTGTTCTCATTTTTTTATATTTTAAAGAAATTTTTTTATCAAATACCTGAGTTTAGTCTAAAAAAGTTAAAAACAAAAAATTCACGCAAAGACGCAAAGACGCAAAGTTTTTTTATCAAATACCTGAGTTTAGTCTAAAAAAGTTAAAAACAAAAAATTCACGCAAAGACGCAAAGACGCAAAGACGCAAAGTTTTATATTTCAATTAATTATAACTTAGTGCTTTTACAATTTTACATAAAAAAAAAGTTTTTTTAGATTGAACTCATACTTTAAGTCCGAAAGTTGGTCTTTAATTGATTGATGTTCATTGTTTTTTTATTTTTTGTAAAATAAGTACAAATTAATGTTCAACAAGCTGTTTATTAATAAATTGATACAATAACTTGCCGATTTTTGTAAATATTTTAAAACTCAAAAGTAAAAAAATATTTTCATATACCGTATTTTTTATGTTTTTTTGTTGAAATTTTTTTTTTATAAAAAATAAAAATGACAAAAAAAAGAATTATACTCACTGTCATTAATGACTTACTTTCTGACCAAAGAATGAATAAAGTGTGCCTTTCGCTAACCAATGAAGGCTATGAAGTACATCTTTTGGGTACAAAATTTAAAAATACACACGGTATTCCACCGCGAAAATACAAAACTTTGCGTTTTCGCATGATTTTTAAACGTGGTTTTTTGTTTTATGCCGAATTTAATCTGCGATTATTTATTTATTTATTGTTTTCAAAGCATCAAATTGTTGTTTCAAACGATTTGGATACACTTTTAGCCGGTTATTTGGCTACTTTGCTTACGCAAAAAAAATTGGTTTACGACTCGCACGAATATTTTACCGAAGTGCCGGAACTCATCGGTAGAAATGCCCGAAAAGTTTGGCTGATGATAGAGCGTTTTATTTTGCCTAAAGTAAAACATTCTTATACCGTTTGCCAATCAATAGCCTCTGAATATAAGCGACTTTACAATTTAGATATGAAAGTAGTTCGCAATTTTCCACTTAAAGAAATTCCAACTTTTAAATTAAATAAAAGCGAAATTTTTGGAGAGAAAAAAATCATTTTATATCAAGGTGCTTTAAATGTGGGACGCGGTTTGGAATATGTTATCAGAGCCATGAAAAACATTGAAAATGCGCTGTTTGTAATTATTGGCGATGGCGATATTAAACAACAACTCAAACAATTAACCATTGATTTGCATCTCACTAAAAAAGTTATGTTTTTATCAAAAATCTCGTTTAGTTCGCTTTTTGCATATACTCAAATGGCTGATGTAGGCATTGCATTGCAAGAAGACAGGGGTTTGAGCTATCGGTATGTATTGCCCAATAGACTTTTTGACTACATTAAAGCTCAAATTCCGGTTTTAATTTCCGATTTGCCCGAAATGAGTTTAGTTTTAAAACAATACGACATTGGGCATAAAATCAATGGTTTTAGTATTATGGAGATAACTCAAATTTTAGATGAAATGCTAAATGATGAAGCAAAAAGGCAAATTTGGAAAGAAAATTTGAAATTGGCTGCCCAAGAATACACTTGGGAAAACGAAGAAAAAGAATTATTGAGCGTTTACAATAGGCTTTAAGCGAAACAATCCGTTTGAAATCTAACCGTTGAGCGGTTTTGAAACGGCTGTGTGGTTTTGTTTTCACGCTAAGGCGCAAAGTTTTTTTGTTTGTAATAAGCATTTTTATTGCATTGTATAATTGGAACGTTGATTTGAACGGATTTTTTTTTACAACCAAAGCACGAATTGTTTTTAGGGTTGTTGAAAATACGTGAATCTTTTTTTGTGTATCGTGTAATTGGAACGCTGATTTTTTAAGATTTTTATTATTTTTTGCCGAAAAGCGAAAAATAAAGCGAAAAATGCTATAATAATTCATCAGAAATGTGTATTTTTGCAGGGAAAAAAAAGCAACTTACATGTACAATTCTCAAAGAATCATAAGCTAAACGGTTGTTTAATTAAATGAAAAATAGATTATTTTTATCAGCTAAATAAAATAAGAAAATGGAAGTAAAGCTTAGTCAAGCAGTAAAGATGTTTTTTGGAAATTCATCGTTAGAAATGGTTTATTTTGAAGCTATTGCAAATTCTTTGGATGCAGAAGCAACTGAAATAAAAATTGAAATTTCTGCAAACTCAGCCAAAGATGTTGAAACTTTAAATATTAATATTTTAGATAATGGTACAGGCTTTACAGATGAACGATTTAAGAAGTTTTGCAAATTATTTGATGTTGATGAAAATTCGCATAAAGGTTTAGGAAGACTTGTATTTCCTTGCTATTTTGATACAATTGAAATAGAAAGCGTTTTTAACAGTTCAAAAAAAAGAAGCTTCAAATTTACCGAAGATATAAATGAAAATAGCAGTAATATTGTTCCAAGCGAAAACACTGATAACGGGACTTTGATAAAAATGGCTGATTACACACTTACAAAGTTAAAAGCATACAATTATATAAATCCAATATATTTAAAAAGCAAAATTTTAGAAGAATTTTATCCACGATTATTTCGTTTAAAACAACAAAATATCAATATTACAATACAAATTCAATCAAAGATTGATAATTTTACATCAATTGAAACAATTACTTCATCTGATATTTTGGATTTAAAAACGGTTGAACTTGATAGCTCAATTAATATGTTTGATAAATTTTATCTTCATTATCATATACAATCTGTAAATGCTAATGAAACAGCTTTGATTGCAGCAGTTTCAGTTGATGACAGGACAAAAAAGGTTGAAATAATTGAAAATGAAAATATTCCGAGTGGATATAAAATGATATTTTTATTGTTCTCTGATTGGTTTAAAGGACGTGTTGATTTTTCACGCCAAAGTCTTGATATTTCAGACAATGAATTGAAACAGGTACAAACCTTATTTCGAAAGAAAGTTGCGTCTTTAATAGAAACTGAAATACCACAGATAAAAGAACGAAATAAACAAACAAAAAATAATCTTGTAAAAAAATATCCTCATTTAAGTGGTTACTTTAATTCTGAAAATATAGGATATAGCTCTCGTTCTGAAATATTAAGAAATGCACAAGATGAATTTTTTAAAGCGCAGCGGGAAATTTTAGAAGCAAATTCGTTGTCTGATGAGCAATATGAAAAATCAATTGACATGTCATCAAGAGCATTGACAGAATATATCCTTTTTAGACAGTTGACCATTGAAAAGTTGAAGAAATCAACCAAAGAAAATAGCGAAGCTGAGTTACATAATTTATTTGCCACAATGAAAACAAAGTTTGACGGTAATAACTTTGTTGATGATATTTATAGAAACAATGCTTGGTTGTTGGATGATAAATATATGACTTACAAAGCTGTTCTTAGTGATAAGGAAATTGGCGATTTAGTAGAATATATAACTCAGGAAGATACCGAAAGAGATGACGACAGACCAGATTTAGCGTTAGTTTTTTCAAATAATCCAAATGAAAATGTTCCTTTTGATGTTGTTATTGTTGAATTTAAAAAGCGTGGTATCTCTCTTGAAGAGAACATGAAAATATTAACCCAGCTTGATAAAAGAGCACGGAAATTAATGCAATATTACAACAATAAAATACAACGAATTTGGTATTATGGAATTATTGAATTTAACGAAGATGTTGAAATTCAGTTAGATGCCGAGTTTGCTGAATTGTATTCATCTGGTAAAATGTATTATAGAGAAAAACCTGTTACAATTCAATTAAACCCCAAAATCACCTTGCCAATAGGTATTTTTATTTGGGATATAGATGCTGTAATCAAAGACGCTGACTCAAGAAATTCAGCATTTCTTTCGTTAATAAAAAGTAAATTTATAGATGAATGATAGAATAATAAACTTACCATGCGCCTGAACATCAGAGATTTATATTCGTGAGCTAAAAATATTAAAAAAAAGTGCCTTACGACACTTTTTTAATGATGAGTGTTCTCAACGTTAAAATGTTAATAATTTTTTTACAAAAAAATAGCACCAGCAGTTTGGAATAATTGCACGCAGTTATTAATGCGACGACTTACAAATTTTAGTTTATTCAAAAAAATTAAAGTAAATATTTATAAACATTTTGAAAAAATATTTTATCTTTGAAGCCGTATTATAAACAAATTTCGGAATAAAATAAGTGATTTATTCTAAAAAAAAAATAATTTTATTAAGTTTATAAATATTCATTTTTTAAAATTAATAAACTGAAAATAAGATTATTAAAATTCGGTAATTTCGCAAAAACAAATCCGATACATATTTTTTTTTAGATTGCACTCAAAAATAGTTCATTTACTTTTAAATATATAGAAAATAAGGAGTTATGAATGTTTTAATAATAGAAGATTCGGCTTTGGAACGCGAGTACATTTCGCGAATTTTAAACATGGATAATATAAATACTTGGCTTTCGGAAAATGGTGAAGAAGGCATAGAAATAGCTCGCGTACAAGAGTTTGATGCTATTTTATTGGATATAATTATGCCCGGATTGAATGGATATGAAGTTTGCAAATTGCTAAAAAAAGATTCTAAAAACAGATATACTCCCGTTATTTTTATTACCGGAAACAATGATAACGAAAGTCTTCAAGCGGCTTTTGAAGCCGGAGGTGTCGATTTTATTTCAAAACCCGTTAATAAATACAATGTTTTGGCGCGAGTAAAAATACACGTTGAAAACAACAATTTGATTAAAAATCTGAAAAAAGAAGTTGAAATACGCAAAAGAGTTGAAATAGAACTCAAAGAAGCCAATGAACAATATACTTCTCAAAATGAAGAACTTATGCAAATTATAGCTCAACTTGACGATGCTAAAAATGCTCTGGAAGAAAAAGATAGAAAAATTAAAGAGCTTTTGTATAGTTTATAAACTCTCGAAAATTGGGAATTTTTTTTTAAACTCAATTCATTGTTCGTTATTTTTTATACCACGAATAAACTCAAATTCAATAAACAATGGTTCGTTCTTTTTTTTGAACGAATGTAGAAATAAACTCAAATCTTTTTCTTTTTCTAAAAAAAAAATAAGGGAATAAGGGAGGAAACGAGTTTTATTTTTAGTTACTAAGCGAATAAGGTTGATTTCCAAAACCTTATTCCCTTAGTAAAAAGGATAACAAAACAAAAATAAAACCTTATTCTCTTATTTTAAAATTCATAAAACATGCGCGAAAAGTAAAATTCATTTTCACAGCAAAATAAGCCTAATGGGTTAAGCACTTAACATAGTCAATCCTTTTTTTTATTTTATTTTTTAAAATATTGATTACTAATTTGTTACATTAATTAAAAACAACCGTTGGAAAATGTTTTTTCCGTTGCACTACAATAAAAAAATTCCATTTTTTAATTTTTTTGCCGAAAGGCGTAAAAAGAATGTAAAAAAAAGGATAATCCATCGAAAATGTATATTTTTGCTAAAAAAAATAAAAAGTAAGTTTAACAAATAGAGCAATGCAAAACACTGCTTATCAGATATTTTTGGCTGCTATGTGCAGAAAAAATCGGGAGCTATTCATGTGAAGTTTGGGCTATACCGTCAGCCAAATGTAAGTAAAAAAATTATAAATAGTTAAATATGCTCGAAAAAATAATAGACTTTAGCATCAAGAATAAACTCATCATTATTCTTTTTACCTTAACTGTAATTGCTTTTGGACTCTACGCTGTTTTTAAAATTTCGGTAGGTGCAGTTCCCGATATTACAAACAATCAAGTGCAAGTTATCACAACTTCGGGGAATTTATCAACACAGGAAATAGAGCAATACATAACCGCTCCGGTTGAAATGGAAATGGCAAACCTGCCCGGTGTAAAAGAAATTCGCTCGGTATCGAAGTTTGGTATATCGGTAGTAACCATTGTTTTTGAAGAAAATTTGGGGACTTACCTGCCGCGCCAACTTATAGCCGAAAAAATAAAAAGTGCCGCCGCCAAGATACCTGAAGGCTTTGGCGAACCCGAAATGGGTCCGATAACTACCGGATTGGGGGAAATCTATCAATACACGCTCGATACCAAAGCGGGATTTGAAAACAAATACCAAGCCTCCGACCTCAGAACCATTCAGGATTGGGTGATAAAACGAAGACTTTCGGGAATAAACGGTGTTGTAGAAATCAATAGCTGGGGCGGCTATTTGAAGCAATACGAAGTTGCGATAAATCCAAATGAACTTGCGGCAATGAACATTACCCTGATGGAGGTGTTTGATGCCATTGAAGCAAATAACAACATATCGGGTGGCTCTTACATAGAAAAAGCAAATCAAAGCTATTTTATACGCGGAGACGGTCAGGTGAAATCGGTTGAGGATATTGAAAATATTGTAATTAAGAATATTAACGGAACACCAATTACGGTAAAAAATATAGCAAATGTTCAATTCGGACATGCCAACAGGTACGGTGCAATTACTGCAAACGGTAAAGGCGAAACCATACTGGGGCAAGTGATGATGCTCAAAAATGCAAACTCAAAGAAGGTTATTGCCGAGGTTAAAAATCGAATAGCCGAAATTCAGAAAAATTTGCCGGAGGGTATTTACATCAATCCGATTGTGGACAGAAGCGAACTTGTAGCCAAAACAACCTTTACCGTTGTTGAAAACCTGATATTGGGTGCATTAATTGTAATGCTTACGGTTATTCTTCTTCTGGGCAATATTCGCTCAGCACTTGTTATAACTTCTATGATTCCGCTTGCCTTGCTGTTCACTATTTCAATGATGTACATCTTTGGGATAGATGCTAACCTGATGAGCCTTGGCGCACTCGACTTTGGAATCATCATTGACGGAGCGGTGATAATAGTGGAATTTATAGCACTTAAAATTTCGGTAAGCCGAAATGAAATAGCCTCCGTCACCGGAGAACAGCGTTTGAGCATTATGGACACAATTTCTTTTGAAGGGGCTTCAAAAATGATGAAATCTGCAATATTCGGGCAAATTATTATACTTATTGTGTTTATCCCAATTCTTTCCTTAACGGGAGTTGAAGGAAAAATGTTTAAACCGATGGCTTTATCGTTTTGTTTTGCAATCATCGGGGCTATGATAATGGGTTTAACATGGTTGCCGGTGGCATCTGCCTTATTTCTAAAACCCTCAGAATCGAAAAAGAAAAATATTTCGGATTGGTTCATGGGTATTGCTCACAAAACATATTTACCTGTAATTCATTGGTCTTGCGCACATAAGAAAATTGTGCTTGGAGTTGCAATGGTTTCATTAATTTTTACGGCGTTTCTTTTTACAAAAATAGGAGGAGAATTTGTTCCTACCCTCGACGAGGGCGACTTTGTTATTCAGCCGGTTTTAAAAACCGGCACATCGCTTTCAAAAACCATAGAAACGACCACCCAAATGGAGCAGATTTTGCTCAAAAATTTCCCGGAAGTAGATAAAGTTGTCAGCCGAATAGGAGCTGCCGAAGTTCCTACCGACCCCATGTCGATGGAAGAAATAGACATGATTATCAAACTTAAACCCCGCGCAACATGGACATCGGCAAATAGCAAAGAAGAATTAGCCGATAAATTTAAAGAAGCTCTTTCGATAATTCCGGGAATTGATTATGAATTTACTCAGCCCATCGAAATGCGTTTCAACGAACTTATAACCGGAGTTCGTTCCGATATTGCCGTTAAAATTTTTGGCGATGACTTAGAATATATTGATAGAAAAGCTTTGGAAATTAAAGATTTAATTCAAGGAATACCCGGAGCAAGTGATATTATTTTGGAAAAAACCGCTGGGCTTCCGCAAATAAAAATAGACTACAATCGTGCCAAAATAGCAACTTACGGAGTTGATATTAAGACACTCAACAGCTACCTTGCCGCTGCCTTTGGAGGTGAACAAGCCGGAGCGGTTTTTGAAGGTGAAAAACGTTTCGATTTGGTTATCCGATTTGATAAAAAAAACAGAACCAAAATTGAAGATATTAAGCAATTGAAAGTTCCCATTTCCAATGGCAATCAAATACCTCTTTCGGAATTAGCCAACATCGAATATGCCGAAGGTCCGGCAAAAATATCCAGAGAAAACACGCATCGCAGAGTAGTAGTAAGCGTAAACGTGCGCAACAGAGACCTACAATCGGTAGTAAATGATATTCAAGCCAAAATTAATAAAAACATCTCACTCAAACCGGGTACATACATTACTTACGGCGGACAATTTGAGAATTTGCAAAATGCTACAAACCGTTTGATGATAGCCGTGCCGGTGGCACTTCTTCTGATATTTATTTTTCTACATTTTGCATTCAAATCGCTAAAAGATGCAGTTATGATTTTCACTGCAATTCCTTTGGCAACCGTGGGAGGCGTCATGTTTCTTTGGTTGCGCGGAATGCCATTCAGCGTATCGGCAGGCGTAGGTTTTATTGCTTTGTTCGGAATAGCTGTCCTTAACGGAATTGTACTTATCGAACATTTAAAAGAACTAAAACACGATGGGACAAAAAGTTTACGCGATTTAATCATTCAAGGCACAAAAAACCGACTTCGCCCCGTAATGCTCACCGCCGGTGCTGCTGCTATGGGTTTTTTACCAATGGCAATATCCACAGGCGCGGGCGCCGAAGTGCAACGCCCCTTGGCAACGGTTGTAATCGGTGGTTTGTTTACCTCCACATTGCTTACAATGATTGCACTGCCGCTAATGTTTGAAATTTTTTACAACGTAGTGGGTATAAAACTGTTTCCGCTAAAATTTATCCGAGCAAAACACGGCATTATCACCCTTTTTATTATCATACCATCGTTTGCTGCTTTTGCACAAAATAAGGAAATGAAAATGAACCAAGCCATCAATATTGCCTTGCTTAACAACAAAGAAATCAAAGCTTACACACTGAAAGTTGATGAACAAAAGGCATTATTACCTTCGGCTTTTGCATTTGAAAAAACAAATTTTACTTTTGGCACCGACCAAAATAACATTGCTGAAAACAACTATCCTTTGAAAGTTTGGGGTGTCTCGCAAAGCATCAGTTTACCCAGGGTTTACCGAGCCGAACTTGATGTAAAAAAAGCCGAAAATAGCATTGCCGAAACCGAACTCAAAATCAGAACCGAAAACTTAATTAAGCAGGTATCGTTAAATTATATTGAACTGCAAGTTGCCAATGAAAAATTGAAAATTTACCAACAAATAGATAGTCTTTACATCAATATTTTACGCGTGGCTACCGTTCGTAATAGCAATGGCGACATGAGTAATCTTGACCTGCTCACCATGAAAGCAAAGCAGCAACAAGTAAAAAATCAATTGAACGAAATAAAATACAATGTAGAAAATTCTTTTGTAAAACTCAAAACATTAATGGGTTACGACAGTTTATTTGCAATTTCGCCTGCCATTGAAACAATTCCCTTGACGCAAAAAAATATAGAATCATCGGCTTATGTTTTATGGTTAAAAGAACAAGAAACACTCATCGGCGCAAACATTAACATTGAAAAAAACAAACTGATGCCCGATGTATCTTTCAATTATTTTTTCGGAACAAATTTTTATGAAAATGCCAAAAAATATCATGGATTTGAAATCGGTATTTCCGTTCCCATTCTTTTCAATGCCCAAAAATCGAAAATACAAGCATCGAAAATCGCATTCAGCGCAAGCCAAAACCTTGCCGAATATGAAATTGACCTTTTAAAAATGAAACAAAATGAATTATTAAATTTGCACCAAAATCTTAAAGAACAAATAGATAACTACAATGAAACAGGCAATAACTTGTACAACGAAATTACCAAAACGGCAAAGCTCAGTTTTGAAAAAGGCGAAATAGATTTCTTGAAATTTGCAACAAGCACCGAAACCGCGCTTCAAATTAAGATAGATTATCTTGACAATTTAATCAAATACAATACAGTAACATTGGATATTAATTATCTTTCAAAATAAAAAATATGACAAACATAAGAATTATAGTATATGCCGCAATATTTTCATTTATAACATTTTCATGTGGCACAGAGATTGAAAAGCAAGATGAAATTTCGGATTTAATCGAAATTTCGCAACAGCAATTTGATGAAAATGCTATGCAATTGGGCAAAATTGAAAGGCAAGTTTTTGAAAGCATTGTCAAATCAACCGGTACAATTACAACTACACCGTTAGGAAATGCAAAAATAAATGCACCTCTCAACGGATTGATTAAAAACATATTTTTTGAAAACGGTCAATTTATAAAAAAAAATCAGGTATTATTAGAAATAGCAGGAAACGAAATCATTGATTTGCAAAAAGAATTTGCAGTTGTTTCGGCAAACTTAAAAAGATTGAAAGCCGATTACGAACGCATCAAACTATTGTACAACGAAAAAGCAGTTGCCGAAAAAGACTTTTTGCTGACCGAAGCCGAATACAAAGCCAACTTGGCAAATTACAACGGTTTAAAATTAAAAATTCAAACCATAGGTTTATCTCCCGATAAAATTGAAGACGGTAATTTTCAAACATCATATTTGTTAAAATCGCCCATAGAGGGTTTTGTTTTCAATCAAAAAACCAGCATTGGAGCTGATGTAGGTGTTCAAAGCGAACTTCTTGAAATAATAAATCCGGATTTGCTCCAAATTAAACTTGCTATATTTTCCGACGATATTTCAAAAATAAAAACGGGTCAGAGCGTTCGGATAGCAAGGCGAAGCTCAAAAGACAGTATTTATGCCGAAATCAGTGCTGTAGGAATTTCTATTGATGATGTTTCAAAATCCATACCTTGTTATGCTTCGGTTTTTGATAAAAAAAACACTCTTTTGATTGCAAATATGTACGTTGAGGCTGATGTAATTACACAAAAAGACACCGTAAACTCATTGCCGAAAAGTGCAGTAATTAAAACCGAAAACAAATATTACATTTTGGTTTTGAGCAAACAAGAAAACGATAAATATGTTTTTGAAAAACAAGAAGTTCGTATTGGAAGAGAACAGAACGATTTTATAGAAATTTTGGACACAAATATAGAAGAACAAATTTTAATAAAAGGCGGATATTACTTAAATCTGAATGAATAAATAAAATCAGGTACACCAAACAAGGGGTTTGCCTAAGAATTTCAGTGCTTATTCATTGCAACTGAGATTAAAAGCGATAGACGTTTTTTGTTTGCACCAAAGCACAAATAAGTGCTAAGCCAATTTTAATTCAATGTCGTTTAGTTAAGAAAATACGAAAAGCCTTCAGATGAGGACAAGCCGGTCGGACGGCAAGGACTACGGTCTGACCGGCTTGTCC
>DYNA01000094.1 GCA_020721325.1 Paludibacter propionicigenes | reverse complement strand
TTTTATTTTCCTAATTTAAAAGGATTTAAAAAAAATGTCATGTAGAGTAATTAAATTGTTAAATTGTATTTTAAACTTTTTGAAATTACTTAAATAATTTTTTTTTCAAAAAAATACCTGTTTTTTTAAATATAATCTTTTCTAATGAATAAACCTTTTTGTTCCATTTCGGCATTGATTCTTTTAATCAATTTCACTTTTTCTTTCAAAGGTAAAAAAGCCGATTTGAAACCATTCAAAATCAGATATTTAAGCTCATCGGGAGTAAATCCAAGTTTTTCAATAGCCAACATGTATTCATCGGTAAGGTTTACCTTAGAAATCAGACGGTTATCGGTATTGAGAGTAACGCGCAATCCCAAATCGAAATAAAACTTAATCGGGTGATCTTCAACGTGTTTCACGGCTTTGGTTTGCACATTTGAAGTAATGCACATTTCGAGCGGAATGCGATGGTCGTTCACATAATTGAGCAAATCGCCATCTTCGCGCAAACGCGTTCCATGTCCAATTCTGTTGGCACTAATAAAATGTATGGCTTGCGAAATGGATTCCGGTCCGTAAGCTTCTCCAGCGTGAGCGGTTGTATTGATGTTGTTATTGATTATCAAGTAGAAAGCTTCTTTGTGGTCTTTCGCCGGAAAATCGCGCTCGGCGCCGGCAAGGTCAAATCCTACAACGCCTTTATTTTTGTAAGCAACAGCCAATTCGGCAACTTTCATAGTGTCTTCGGGCGAAGTGTGCCTGATTCCACAAATAATAATTCCAATTTTAATATCAAAATCGCGCTCGGCTTGTCGTGCGCCAAGTAGCACAGCATCAATTATTTCGGTCATTTTCAAGCCTTTTTTGATGTGCCAAAGCGGTGCAAATCGAATTTCGATGTATCGCACATTTTCGGCAGCGGCATCTTCTGCCAGTTCGTAAGTAGCTCTGCGCAAGGCTTCTTCGCTTTGCAAAACCGCTCCCGTAACGTCGAAAGGCAATAAATATTCCTCCAAACTCTGACAATCCATGCCCACTTCCAAAATTCGGCGCAACTCGTTAATGTCGTCTGAAGGCAGCTTAACATTCTCTTTTTTAGCTATATCCACAATGGTTTCTACACGCATTGAGCCGTCTAAATGGCAATGCAGTTCAGCTTTGGGTAAGCTATGTACAAATTCTCTGGTTAGTTCAATCATTGTTTACAATTGTAGTTTCTTATATTATTTTATACTTTTTTTAAAAAAAATTATTCCTTTTGTTCTATTCGAATAACAGAAACATCGTCGGCATGAGCCAAAGCAAATTTATTTTTCAAAATATTTAATTTTCGACTAAGCATTGTTTTATTGCTTAACAAAAAAACATCGTTGATTAAATAAGTAATCGGGTTTATTAACTGTTTTTCTTCAGATACATTTTCTGATTTGAAAGTAAAAATACCATCGGTGGAAATAGAAAGTTTTTGGGTATTTTTGCATGAAAAATGAACTGTTTCTTCTAAATACCAGTGAGCAAATGTATCATTCTTTTCAATATTTTCCAAATAATAGGCTAAATAATTTGGGGTATTGTTTTGATTAATTTCATGATTTTGATGATTTAGAGAAACAAATCCATCGCCCGAAACTAAAATCTCGGCTTGTAAAGTATTAGTATTGAGCAAAGTAACAATAGCTGTGGATAAAAGCTCAGCTTGAGGTAGTTGCAAAATATTTTTAATTTGGTTCAAATTATTTACAAAATTTTTGATTAAATCGAAAAAATTTCCCGAAAGATTTTTTTCATTTTCAAAAGAAAACTCTAAAAAGCTTTTACGAAGGGTTTTAGCAAAAAGCGCAGATGCAAAATGCGAATCGCGTCCGGTGCTGCACCCATCGAAAACGGCTGCCAACAAATATTCATTTTGCTGAATAACAAGCAAAAAATCTTCGTTGTAATCCTTATGCAAACTGCCTTTTCGCGAAATTGAATGTATAATGTATTCCATTTTTTACTGTTTTCGTTTCAAAAAAATACCTTTTGGTTCAGAAATCAACTGTTCATTTTCGACCATTAAATTGCCTCGTAAAAAAACCGTTTCGGCTGCACCTTTTATTTTAAACCCTTCAAAAATATTGCTGTCGCAAATTTGATGTTGATTATTTACCGAAATAGTTTTTTCTTTTTCGGTATTCCAAATTACAATATCGGCATCGTAGCCAATTCTCAAATCACCTTTTTGTTTTCCCAACCCAAAAAGCCGTGCGGGTTGAGTGGCAACCAAGCTAACCCATTGATTTAAAGTAATTTTCTTTTCCAAAACGCCGTAAGTATAAAGCAACGCCAAGCGATATTCAACACTTCCGGCTCCGTTTGGAATTTTTGTAAAATCATCTTTTCCTACATCTTTTTGACCTTTCAAATGAAACGAACAGTGGTCTGTACCAATGGTTTGAACAGTATTTAGCGAAAGTGCAGCCCAAAGTTTTTCTCTATCATTTTGGGTTCGCAAAGGCGGACTCAATACGTATTTAGCGGATTTATCAAACTCTTGGTTATAAAGCGTTTCTTCTAAAAGCAAATAATGCGGACAAGTTTCGGCAAAAACCTGTTGGTCTTCGCGCATGGCTTTTTCAATTCGCAGCATGGCTTGAGCAGAAGAAATATGAACTATATAAAGCTTACAATCAGTGAGTTTAGCTATTTCCAACACCCGATTTACAGCTTCTTCTTCTAAAACAGCCGGACGCGAAAGTGCATGATATAAAGGTGATGTTTTACCTTGCTTTACAAATTTTTCTTTCAAAAAGTCAATAACCTTGCCGTTTTCGGCATGAACAGTAACCATAGCATTTTGAGAACCAACGACTTGCATAACTTTGGCTATTTGAAAATCATTTAAACCAATATCGTAAGCCATATAAATTTTAAAAGAGGTAATGCCCTCGTCTTTTACACATTTAATTATCTCATTTTCAGTGTTTTCATTCCAATCAACGGGCGAAACATGAAAACTAAAATCGGTATAACAATTCTTTGCATCATTTTTTCTCCATTCCAAAGCCTGAAGTAAACTTTGCTTTTTTTGAGGAGTAACAAAGTCCAAAACGGTTGTTGTTCCGCCTAAAATAGCGGCTTTGCTTCCGGTTTCAAAGTTGTCGGAAGTCGCTCCGGCAGGCGTAGGCAAATCGAAATGCACATGAGGGTCAATGCCTCCGGGTAAAATCAATTTTCCGGTTGCATCAATTATTTTTTCGTTTCCTTTTGCGGAAATATTTTTATTAATCTCGGCAATTTTTCCTTCTTTTATTAAAATATCGGCTTCTAAAATTTCATTGTGCCGAATCAAAGTTCCGTTTTTAATCAAAAAAGTACACATAATTCAAAGGTTCGATTGTTAAAATATTATAAAAAAAAATTGAAAATACCTAAAAATTAATTTTCTTATAAAAAAATAGGATTCACTTTACATAATCATATCGTTAAATGAAATATTTTTATAAAAAAAAGGTAATTTATTTTAAAAAAAACTTCTAATTTTCATTTTAATAACTCCCCAAACGGCTTCGTTGAAAATACCACCGCTCATTTTTGAAGCACCTTCTTTTCGTTCGGTAAAAATAATTGGAATTTCGACAATATTGAAACCATGTTTCCAAGTTTTAAATTTCAATTCGATTTGAAAGGCATAACCTTGCATTTTGATATTATCTAAATCAATGGTTTCCAAAACATTGCGTTTGTAACAAACAAACCCGGCGGTGGTGTCTTTAATTTTCATACGTGTAATGAAACGCACATAAGCCGATGCGTAATACGACATGATAACGCGCCCCATAGGCCAGTTCACAACGTTTACGCCCGAAATATAACGCGAACCTATTGTCATATCAGCACCTTGTTCGCAAGTTTTTTGCAAACGGATTAAATCGTCCGGATTGTGAGAAAAATCGGCGTCCATTTCCATAATGTATTGATAATCATTTTTTAAAGCCCATTTAAAACCGGTAATGTAAGCCGTTCCTAATCCAAGTTTTCCTTTTCTTTGTATCAAAAATAACCTTTCGGAAAATTCGGTTTGCAATTTTTTTACAATTTCAGCCGTTTGGTCGGGCGAATTGTCATCAATAATCAGAATATCAATATTTAAGTTTAAAGAAAAAACTTTTCTAATAATCTTTTCTATGTTTTCTTTTTCATTAAAAGTTGGAATAACAACAAGATTTTTCGCCATTTTACTTTTTTATTATCAAAGACAAATTTGTAAGTAGTTTTTTTTTAGAATAAAAAAAATATAATCTTTGCAAAAATATAAAAAACACTTATTTTATACTATTTTTTTATGAAAAAAAGAGAATTACGGCATAAAGATATTTATTCGGAAAAAGAAAAATATAAATTCACCTTAAAAAAAGAGTTATTTTTTGAAAATGAAGAATACTATGTTTTGGAGAGTGAACTTGGTAAAAATCATTTAATTGCAAAAAAATATTACGGTAATTACAATTTAAAAATAGGCGAAAAAATAAATTGTTATGTGGACAAAATAAATTGTGCCGGTCAAATTTTTTTAGAACCGGAACACTCATTTTACAAATTAAATGAAAGGTATCGCTTTAAAATAAAAACTTCCGGAACAAAAATGATTAAAGAAATAGTATATTTTGGCTTGTTTTTAGAGAATATTTATGGCGAAGAGATTTTTTTTCGCACCAGCCGTGAAAATGCCGAATTATTTTTACAAAAAAATGAAATAGAATTAAAACTCATTCGCATAAAAAAAGGAATTTTTGTGCTGATTGAATAAGCCTGAAAACTTTTAAAAAAAATATTTGAATTTAATTCAGAACTATTTAATTTTAACACTTTAAGCTGTTAATGTTTGTACTGCGGGAAAAGAAAATATAACTTTTGCACCTTTACCGTCCACATTTTCGGCAGACACAGTACCGGATAAATAATTCATAATCAGCTTTAAAGTAGCTAAACCAACGCCTAAACCGCTTGCAGAAAAAATAGTTTTTTCGATAAAAAAGTTAAAAATTTGTTCGAGAGCTTTTTGCGAAAAACCTTTTCCCTCGTCTAAAACACTGATAATTATATTATTATCTTCAAGTTTTGCATTTACATAAATTTTTCCATCTTTGGAATTGTGTTTAAAAGCATTGTCTAAAAGAATATTTAAAGCGTTGGAAATGAGAGTGGTTTCAACTTCAATTTGGGATTTTGGAAAATCGAATTGAGTAACAACAATTTGCTGATTGTGTTTGAATTTTAATAAAAAAGCATCAATTATGTTTTGTAAAAATCCTTCAAGGCGAATAAAAACGGTTCTTTTTTTAAAATTATCGAGTTGCAAGGAAGTTATTAAAAGCGAAATATCGGAAATTCGTACCAATTTATCAGCGGCTTCGTTTATTTCGTCGAGAAAATCGGCGTATCTGTTTTCGGAAACTTCTTCTTTTAAAATATATGAAAATCCTTTGATTGCGTTGAGTGGCGTTCTTAATTCGTGGCTAATTAAGTTGAGGAAATCGCTTTTAGCTTTGTCAATTTTATTTAATTTTTCGTTTGCTAAAGTAAGTTCTCTGGTTCTTTCTTTCACTTTTTCTTCGAGGTGAAAGTTTAAGTTTTCGAGTTCTTCTCGGTTTCGCTTAATTTCTAAGTGAGTTTCTACTCTGGCGAGTAATTCGATGGCTTTAAATGGTTTTGAAATATAATCTTGCGCTCCGGCTTCAAAGGCTTCTTTAATGGTTGAGCCGTCTGTTTTGGCAGTTAAAAAAATAACCGGAACATTTTTAGTTTTCTCGTTGATTTTTAAACGTTTACAAACTTCTATACCGTCTATTTGTGGCATCATAATGTCAAGTAAAATCAGGTCGGGAATTTTTTCATTCACAAAATCAAGTGCTTCAAAACCACTGGTTGCAATGGCTGTTTTGTACTTTGCCTCGCGCAAAGTGCTTCCTAATACTTGTAGGTTCTTAAAGTTATCATCGACTATAAGAATGAGCGAATTATTCATAAATTCGTGTTTTTTTGAATTTTAAATTTTATTTTTTTTATGATGCCAATATAAAAAAATTCTTTTAAATAAAAAATTTTTAATAAAAAGCGATCGGATTATTCAAGTTTTAAATTTTCAATATACGAAATTAAATTTTTAAAAATACTTTTAATTCTTGGTAAATTAAAACTTTCAATGCTTTCTTTCAATTCTTTTATAAAAGGGTCAAATTCAAATATTTCGACCGATTCTAAGAATTTTGAAAAATTTTGTGTAAAAACTTCAATATCGTCTATAATAAAAATTTTAGTGAGTTCGTTGAGTTCGGGCAAAATTTTATTTTTCAGATAATCAATATTTTCAACTATTTTTTGATTTGAAAGTTTTATATCATTCAAAATCAAAACTTTTGCTTCTTCTTCGGGTTCAATGAACTGGTGTGGTAAAAAGTTAGCTAATTCTATATACAAATTGGCTAATTGTATTGGCTTGCTAATGAACGCATTAAATCCCGATTTCATGATTTTTTCTCTGTCGCTGATGAGTGCCGATGCGGTGAGAGCAATAATTGGAATGTTTTTAAAATCGTTTAAAACTCTAATTTTTTTGGTAGCCGAAACGCCGTCAAGTACGGGCATTCGTATATCCATCAAAATGGCATCGGGTTTATAAATGTGTAAGAAATCGATGGCTTCTTTGCCGTTTACGGCTGTAACTACCTTAACGTTAGTATGTTCCAAAAATTCGGTTATCAAATTTCTGTTTAGTTCTATGTCATCGACAACTAAAATAGTGGCAGGGTCGAAAACGATGGAACGGTAATTAAACTCGTTTTCTTTGTCTTGAACTTGGTTAAAATCGGAAATTTTAACGTCGAAAAGATGGATTGTAAATGTACTTCCGGTGGATTTGTTTTTTGAAGCTCCGGTAGAACTTTTCAGGGAAATGGTTCCGTTCATAATTTCTACCAAACGCGAAGTGATGGAAAGCCCCAATCCAGTTCCTCCGTAGTGCTTAGTGGTGTGATTGTCTTGTTGTTCAAAGGCATTGAAAATTTTTTGTTGCGATTCTTTGGCTATTCCAATTCCGGAGTCTTGAACAATAAGAACTAAATTTCTATAATTTGATTTTTGATTGTTTGCGTTAAAAGTTTTAACGCTAATTTTTACATATCCGGTATCTGTAAATTTTATGGCATTTCCAACCAAATTGAAAAGAATTTGACGCACTCTAATTTCGTCGAGCATCATCGAATCGGGTACTTCGGAGTCTATTTCGATGATAAAATCTAAATTTTTGTCTTGAACTTTGAGCGAAAAAATATTTTTAATTTCTTCGATAATTCCACGAATGCTTGTAAAATCGTATTCCAATTTCATTTTACCGGCTTCAATTTTTGAGAGGTCGAGAATGTCGTTGATAATCATAATCAGACTTTTACCGCTCATTTGAATGGCATCGAGATAACTTTTTTCTTTAAAACCCTCAATTTTTCCGGCTAAAAGTTCGCTAAACCCTATGATGGCATTCATTGGAGTACGAATTTCGTGGCTCATATTTGCTAAAAATTCGCTTTTGGCTTTGTTTGCATTGGTTGCCTCTAATTTTGCCTTTTCTTTTTCAATGATTTCAAGTTTTAACTTTTCATTGGCTTTTTGTAGGTTTTCTTTTTGTTTGGTGATTAAAATTTCTTGCTTTTCTTGCTCATCTTGAACCAATTGCATTTGTTCGATGATTTGTTTCAGTTCTTCTTCTTGAGCTAAAAGTTGGTCGTTTTTGAGTGTAATTTCTAATTTTGACTGTTCAGAAGCATTGATAGCTTTTTCGAGTTCTACCTCATTCAAAAGCAATTGAAAATTGGCTTCTTTTAACTCATCTCTTTGTTTTTCAAGCATTTGCCTAATTCGAGTGAGTTCTTCCATTTTCTGTTCCAATTCAATCTGCTGCAATTGCTGAATTTTATTTAGTTTTTCAAGCTGAAGCTCGTTTTCTTTAATTTCGGTAATATCGTTTTTAATAATCAACAATCCGGTTTCATTCAAATAATTAATGAAAAAAGGAGCTTTTGTAACTTGAAAAATAACTTCTTTATTATTAGATATTTCTTTTTCAGAAAAAGTAATGATACCATTTTTTAAAACATTTTGTTCTTCATTTTGAATTTTAAAAGCAGCATTGTGCGAATAAAAATCAAAGTCGGTGTTTCCAATGATTTCTTTGGTAGAAAGTCCTAATTTTTCGGCAGCTACTTTGTTTACAATCAAGTATTTACCCAAATTATCTTTTAAAATAATTTGTGCCGGAAAGAAATCGAGTATTTTAGAAAGTAGCTTTTTATTTTCTTCAAGTTGATTGAGCATGTTGGTAGCTTTTAAGGCATCAATTTCCTTAAGTCGCATCATTTCTTCTTGAGTAGTAACAAGTTCTTCCAGATTTTGTTTCAATTCCTCTTCCTGAGCGCGAAGTTCTTCGTTGTTAATTTTCAATTCGGTTTGAGCTTCGGCATATTGTTGAAGGGTTTTTCTCAAAACAAGCTCTTTGGAGGTCATTTGTTTGTTACTTTCCAAAATTTGTTCTTCTTTTTTGAGTAAATCGTCTTTAGTCGAATTTAACTCAATGAGCTTTAATTCAAGCTTTTCGCGAAGTTTTTTTACTTCATTTTCTTTGTAAGTAAGTTCGGTAATATCGAATTGAATGCCTAAGAGTCCTTTTTCGTTGAACTGATAAATGTAAAATGGTTTTTTAGTGGTTTTGAAAATAATTTCCTGCTCATTGAAAAAATCGGAATGAACATATTCGCGTTTTCCTTTTCTAATAATGTCTTGGTCAATATCATACATTTTTTGAGCTTCATCTAAAGGATACAAATCAAAATCGCTTTTTCCCACCAGTTCTTCAACTGACATATTATAAAAATCAGCCATTTGCTTGTTGAGCAAAATAAATCGACCTTTCATATCTTTAAGGTAAACTTTGGCAGGAATTTCATTTAATATATTCAAAAACAACCTTTTAGAATTTTCAATTTCGGTTTGAGTTTTATCAAAGAGTTGATTTTGTTCTTTTTTATAATTATTTATTTCGTTCTGTGCAGTTTCCAATTTATTTTTATAACCACTTACGGTTTCATTAAGCTGGCTGATTTCATTAGCCTGTTTGTTCATTTCTTGAATTAAACGCACCGTTCGCGTATGCACTTTAGCCGAAAAAAGCGAAGCGGAAATATTACCGGCTAATTTTTCAACAAAAGCAATTTTTGTATCATTAAATTTTTTAAAAGAAGCAATTTCAATGATTCCAAGAAGTTCTTCTTCGAGCATCAAAGGCACTAAAAGCAAGGCGTTGGGTCTTGCACCTCCCAAACCGGAGCTAATTTCTACAAAATCTGGTGGAATTTCGGTCAAATAAATGGTATTTTTTTCAATCACACACGTACCAATGAGTCCATCGTTGGCGTGAATTTTTTTTTGCAAAAATCTTTTTTTTCCAAAAGCATAAAAACTGATTAATTCCAACTGGTCTTTCGCCTCATCGTCAGAAAAAAGGAACATTCCGGCTTGATTGGCATCAATATAATTTACCAAATTACTTAAAATTTTATCGGCAAGGACATCAATTTTTTCATTGCTTTTTCGCATTATGTCGTTAAAAAGTGCCAATCCGTCATTTGTCCAATTTCTAAAAACCTCTTCTTGTTTTCTAATAATTTCGGCTTCTTTGTTGCGTTTTAAGTTGGCGTGCATTTTCACCAAAAGTTGTTTAAAAACATCGCCATCGTCGTCTGCATTGTACTCTATATCAATGTTTCCGTTTAAAAGTTCGGTAGTAATTTTAATGTTTTCGTTAAAACCGTCAATAAATTTATTTATATCGGTGCTTAATTTTCCCAATTCGTCATCGGCATTAGAATTTATAAATTTAGCTAATTTTCCTTTCGACAGATTTTCGGTAGTTTTACTGATTTCTTTTATCCGAATAAAAATATTTTGCAAAAACAGAACTATCAACAAAAAAACAATTATTCCCGAAAAAGCTATTCCTAAAATAATTGCTGCTTTTGATTGACTATAAAAAATCAGAATAGCCGATAAAACAATGATTATCAACAAAATAACCATTCCCAAAACGGAAAGAAATCGAAAAAGAAGTCTATTTTTTGAAAAATCCATTTTTTATTTATGAATTGTTAAATTGTTATACTTTTATTTATAATGTTTTTATTTTTTTATAAAAAAAATCTTATTTTAAAAAAAAACTAACTGATTTTCAATCCCATGACTAAAATATCGTCAATTTGTTCGGCATTTCCTTGCCATTCTTTGAGGGTATTTTCGAGAATTTCTTTTTGCTGGCTAAATTCCTTGTCTTGAATGGAAAGCAAAAGCCTTTTGAAAGGTTTCGACATAAATTTATTTTCACCGGTTTCGTCTAATTGGTCCACGTAACCATCTGAAAACATGTACAATGCGTCTCCGGGCAAAAGTTTATCTTCGTATTTACTAAAACTATCTTTTTCGCGCGAATAGATACCGATAGGCATTCTATCAGCCTTAAAATGAATAAGTTCACCATTTCTAATGAGATAAAGCGGATTGTAAGCACCGGCGTATTGCAGCGTGTAATTTTCAATGTCTATCACGCACAAAGCCATGTCCATACCGTCTTGAGTTTCATTCATTTTGCCTCTTTGGTTGAGTGAATTTTTCACTTTCAATCTCAGTTCGTTCAAAATTATATTGGCTTCCATGTTGTCGGTATCGGAATTGTTCAAAATGTCGTTCAAAAACGAAATACCCAACATGCTCATCAAAGCACCCGGCACGCCGTGTCCGGTACAGTCGGCAGCGGAAACGAATATTTTGTTGCCTTTTCGGCGAATCCAGTAAAAGTCGCCACTAACAATGTCGCGCGGTTTAAGCATAATGAAATGGTCGCTGATAAAATCGCCACCAAAATCTTCGGTAGGCAGCAAAGCCCGTTGAATTTTACTGGCGTAAGTGATGCTGTCGGTAATGCTTTTGTTTTTTTGTTCAATTTCTTCTTTTTGGTGTGCCAAAAGAGTGTTCTTGGCAGACATTATTCGTGAGTTTCGCAAAATAACCACCGAAAGCATTACCATGAGCAAAATAACAATGGCAGCCGAATAAATAAGCATTTTTTGGCGATTTAATTTGGCTTCGGTTTCTAAATCTCTCTCTTTTTGTTCAAATTCTACTTGTTTTTGTTTTTTATCAAATTCAAATTGCATGGAAAGTTGGGTCATTTTCCGCGTGTTCTCGTCGTTTGAAAGTCGCTGAATGATAGAGTTTTGCTCGATAGAATAATCAAACGCTTTTTTGTAATTACCTATTTTTGAATACGATAAGCTTAATAAATTAGCCGAAGCATTTAACAATTCGAGCGAATTAATATCTTTTCCAAAAAGATAGGCTTTTTCGAGGTATAAAATGGCAATTTTGTATTGTTTCAATTCGTAATAGCACTCTCCTATTCCAATGTTTTCGAGAGCTACGCCTCGCATATCTTCAAAAAATTCTTTAATTTCCAAACTTCGCCTGTAATTGGAAATAGCGGTTTCAAATTGTTTTATTTTTTTCAAAATAGCAGCAATATTTGAATACGATGCAGCTTCAATCCGCTTATTGTCAATGCGTTGGGCTATGCTCAAGCCTTCGGAATAATTATCGAGCGCTTTTCTAATGTAAGTGCTATCTACGTCTGAGAGTTCTTTGTAAACGTTTCCAATATTGTTCAGAGCATTTGCAATTCCGGGCAAATCGTTAATTTCTTGTTTTAAAACCAATGCTTTTTCGTAATATTTTAGGGCATCGTCGGGGTTTCTCATTTTTTCGGAAACACTTCCTATATTATTGTACAAATCAGCCATATTGGCTTTATCGTCGAGGGCTTCGTTGATTTTTAAGCCTTCAAAAAAGTTTTCGAGTGCTTTTTCGTAAAAACCCTGTTTATTGTAAATCATTCCGATAACGTTAAAACACAGAGCTTGAAGAGGTTTGTGGCTGATGTCGATGGCTATTTCGAGTCCCAAATTCAAATGATGCAAGGCATCGGGAAATTTTCCAACGCTTTCGTACAAACTGCCAATGGTGTAATAAGACGATGCAATTCCTTCTTTATCATTGAGTTTGATATTTATTTCGAGCGATTTTTTACTGTATTCGAGTGCTTTGTTTACATTTCCTATGTAGGAATAAATATTGGCAAGATTGTTTAAAGTAGATGCCATGCCTAATTTATCGTCTATTTTTTCTCTCAAATCCAATGCTTTAAGATAAAAATTGAGTGCCGAATCAATTTGGTTTGAAAAATAGAAAAAATTGCCAATGTTGTGATAAGCAGTGGCTTCACCTTTTAAAAATTTTCTTTTTTTGGATAAGTCGCTTGCTTTTTGAGCATAATTTTTCGATTCATTCAATTCAATGTATAGATATTCTTTTGCTAATTCGTTCCAAATTCCAATTTTAGTGGTATCATGGAGTTTTTTTTTCAAAAGATTATTTAAACTATCGACTCTATTTTGCGAAAACGCAATATGAGAAGATAATAAAATTAAAAAAAGTAGATATTTTTTTATAAATTTCATTAATATTTAATTTTTTTTTGAAAAATAAAAATATAAAAAATTTGAAAAATTCATACTATTTTATGGAAAATTATTTTAAAAATTTTAAAATTTCTTTTAATTCGGCAATTCCTTTGTTGGTTTGCGAAATAAAATGTGCTAACATTTCTGGGTATTTTTCCTTTTGTTCTTGAGCTTTTACGGCATTTTCAAATTCTTGCATATAGGCTCTGAGTTTATTCATTCCAACGATAGCAACGGTTGATTTGACCGAATGAACGTGTAATTTTAAATTTTTCCAATCTTCATTAATCAGAGCATTATTAATGTTTGCAATATAAATAGGTATTTGGTCGATAAACATTTCTATCATTTCGGCAATAATTTCTTTGTTTTCGCCAGCCATATCTTTCAAATAATCGAGATTTATTAATTTATTCTCTTGCTTACTGTTTTCTTTATTGATAATGAGCTGCAATATTTTTTTTATCAAAGTTTCTGCTTTAAAGGGTTTTGCAATGTAATCGTTTATTCCGGCTTCAAAACTTTTATCAATTTCCGATTTGGTAACAGCCGCCGTTAGTGCTATAATTGGCACCGAGCAATTGGGTTCTTTTAGAGTTAATCTAATTTGTTTAGTAGCCTCATAACCATCTAATTGAGGCATGTGCAAATCCATCAACACTACATCAAAGAGTGTTTTTCGCGCCTCTTCCACAGCATCTTTACCGTTATCTACTATGGTTACTTTCATGTTGTTTTTTAAAAGTACCTCGCGTGCAAAAATTTGATTCATTTTATTGTCTTCGGCTAAAAGAACATTTAATGAATTGTTTATCAATATTTTATTAAATTTAGTACTTTCATCATCGATTGGGGCAACTTTTAGGTCTTTCACTATTCCAAAAGGTAAGCTTACGCAAAAATTACTTCCTTCGCCAAATTTACTATCTACCGAAATAGTACCTTCCATTAACCGAACCAGTTGTCGGGAAATGGTAAGTCCAAGCCCCGTTCCTCCGTATTCGCGGGTAGTTAGGTTCGAGGCTTGATTAAATTCTTCAAAAATGGCTTCTAATTTGTCCTTCATAATGCCTATTCCGGTGTCGATGACATTAAATTCGATGATTTGATTCTCTTCATTTACCGTTTTCAGGTAAAATTTCATGGTTATTCCGCCTTTTTGTGTAAACTTAACGGCATTTCCAACCAAATTGGTAAGAATTTGGTTCAGCCGAACTTTATCGCCAATGAGCAATTCCGGAATTGCATCGTCAATTTCAATATTAAAGAATAATGATTTTTGTTTAATTCTGTTTTCAAAAATATTTCGGTATTGAAAAACTAATTTTCTAAAATTAAAAACTTCATTTACAATTTTCACTTTTCCGGCTTCAATTTTAGAGAAATCGAGAATGTCGTTGATAATAACCAATAAATTATCGGCAGAAGTGCGAATGCTTTCTAAATATTGCATTTGCTCATCGTTCAAATCGGTTTCGGCAAGCAGGTCGGTCATTCCGATAACACCGTTCATGGGCGTTCTGATTTCGTGGCTCATGTTTGCCAAAAACTGTTCTTTAATTTTAAGGCTGTATTCGGCTCTGTCTTTGGCTATTTTCAAATCTTTGTTTTGTTTTCCCAGCCGCGAAATCATCAAGTTAAAAATATCGGAAAGTTGCCCGATTTCATCGTTTGAGGTGTAATCGCTCTGAACGGAATAATTTTTGGTTTCGGAAATATTTTTCATCAAAGAAGCCAAATTAATAATGGGCTTAGTAATTAATCCCTGAAAATAAACTGCCAAAATCAAAGAAATAGCCAGAGCTAAAAATATAACTAATGAAATAACAATCAAATACTTAACAGTTCTTTGCTTGTATTCGTCCATATTGGTTTGTATAAAAATGGTGCCTTGCATTTCATTTTTATACATTACGGGCTTGGTAATGATTATTTTATCAATATCGAAAACAATTGTATCGGAAGAAATGGTCAATTTTTCGGAGGGTCGATAGCCCAAACCTTGTCGCGCATAATCTACATACGATTGTTTATCAACGGAATACAAAGCAGCCATTTCAATAAACTGGTCGGTGGCTAATGAATTGAGCGATTTTTTAGCCTCTCCTCGCCCACTCATTGGGAAAACCAGATTGGCAGCATTATTAAAACCAACCGTTTCGGCTAAAATAGACAAATCGCGAAGTGCTTTTTTCTTAAACTGAGCTTTGTCGTACAAAATAAAAAGTAAAGAAGCTAAAATTAAAGCAAAAGCCACTAATACAAACAAGAAAAAAATAATTTTCTTTTTTATAGATAAATTCTTAAATTGAGCAAACATCATTTTATTTGATAAAAAAATTTATTTCAAAAAAATAGCATCTAAATTTTTGAAAAATCATTCAATAATTTCAGCAATATTAAGCAATTGCGGGCTAAAATAAAAATTATTAAGCAAAGCCGCTTTATAATTAATTTGAATTATTAATTGGGTTCGCTTGTAAGCAAAATTAACAATTCCTCCGTTTTCACAAAAATCTATTTTATTAAATCCGATGCTTAAAACCTTGTACTTATTGCAAAATTTAACCACTTCGGTAAAATTACAAGTTTCATTTTCAGATAAATACAATATATCAAATTCGTTAAGTCCTTCCAAATTATCCAAATTTTTGACATGAATTTTACGAAAAGAATAATCCTTTTTTTCAAAAAAACTGCTCAAAGCCATTGCAAGTTCTCGATTGTTGTAAATGGCTAAGTTAATGTAATGATTTGATTTAAAATTACTTTCCGTCCAATTGGTAAATTGAATAATTTGGTAAATATATTTACTCTCTTCTTCAAATTGAGCCTTCAAACTCGCTGAAAAAGAAAATAAAAACAATATCACTATCCAAAATCTTTTTTTCACTTAAATTGATTTAAAAAATACCAAAAAAGGTTATTTATCTTGCATTTTGCCTTTCTGCTCAACCAATTTTTTGCATTTTATAGGCAAATTTTTTGCCCTCAAAAAACCAACTAATTAGCGAAGCAAAAAAAACATAAAATATTAATTTTCAACTAATTAACACTAAAAACTTTATTTATATTTACTTTCAAATTTAACCACAAGATAGGAAAAAAAAGTTACAATAAAAATCTTTTTTCAAAAAATAAATGAATTGATAAAAACAGACACATTTTATTATACACACTGAAAACTTGATAAAAACCAGTCAATCAAACAATTAATATCATATTAAAAAAGAATCGAATCTCATTTTGAAAACAAAAACACATGATGAAAAAAACAAAACCTACTAATTTACAAAAACATAAATGGATAGTAATGAAAACTCAACATTATTACTCTACATGACATTTTTTTTGTTGGCTAAATTCTAATAATTTTAGAAGTCTG
>DYNA01000093.1 GCA_020721325.1 Paludibacter propionicigenes | reverse complement strand
AAACAAACATAAATAATTAATTTATTGATAGTTGCACGTTTTCTTTCAAACACTAAATATCCAATTTTTGAAAAACTTCTTTTGTACTTACTGTTGTAAATTTCATTTCATCTATCAATTTTATTGCCTGCCGGACGTATTAGTACAATGCTTCGTTTTTGACATTCCGGTAAATTCGGATAATTGTATATTTTTTCTTTTTCCATGAGTAAACATTCTTTTTCATTCCTGAAACGAAGCAAGCTACCCCACCCCACAGCCAATTGTGTTAAGAGCAATGTTATAAGCTCTAATTGTCATTATTTCAATTCGTTATCTGTTTAGGTTTCATTTACCAACGGCAAAGTAAATTTAAAGTTACTTCCTTTTCCAACTTCGCTCTCTACCCAAATTTTTCCGCCGTGTTTTTCAACAAATTCTTTGCAAAGTAACAAGCCAAATCCTGTTCCTTTTTCGTCTGCTGTTCCAATCGTCGAAATTGGTTGAGAAAAATCCCAAAGTTTTGGTATTACTGTATTTTTTATCCCTATTCCGTTGTCAGACACAGTTATAATCGTATTTTCATGATTTATTTCGGTGTAAATATTTATTTGTCCATTTTTATTAGTAAATTTTATTGCATTGGAAACAAGATTTCTTAGAACTGTTTTTAACATATTTTTATCGGCAAAAAGATAAACTTCATCTACGGTAAAATGATTTATTGTAATATCTTTTGAAACGGCTGTTAATCTCAAATTTTCAATAACTTCGGTGCAAATAGTTTCAAAATTCAATTTTTTCGGTTCGAAAGGAATTTTACCCGAATTTGCTCTAACCCAAAATAAAATGTGTTCCAATAAATTAAATGTGTTTTTTGCCGAATTATTAATTATATTTATGAATTCTTCAATTTTGTCAATATCGTATTCGCGAATATTACTTTTTAGCAAATCTAAAAAACCAAGTATCGAAGTAAATGGACTTTTTAAATCGTGCGCAAGAATTTTTATAAATCTGTCTTTGTCAGAATTGAGTTTTTGAAGTTCTGTGTTTTGGTGGTGTATTAAAAATTCTCTTTCCTTTAATTCTGTTATATCATGGGCTACTCCTTCTATTCTAACAATTTCGTTGTTTTCATTATAAATTAATCGCGCATTATCTAAAATCCAAACAGTATTTCCGTTACGATGGATAATCCTGCGCTCAAAAACTGCTTTCCCTTTCTCGAATAACGTTTGAAATTTATGGTCTATTTCTTTTTTATCTTCCTCATGAATAATCCCTTGCCATAAATTTGGATTATCATAAAATTCTTGCGGTGAATATCCATACACATTTTCAACCGAAGGACTAATATAATTCAAGGTAAATGATGGCATATTTATAGACCAAACAATGTCGCTTATGTTGTTTAAAATGGTTTGTAATTTCTCTTCACTGTCTTTAAGGGCTTGTTCGGCATTTTTCTTTTCTGTAATATCTTGTTTTATAGCCACGAAATTTGTTATTTCGTTGTGTTTGTCAATAATTGGTGCAATGGTAGCGTCTTCCCAAAAAAATGTGCCATCTTTTCGTTTATTGTATAACTCACCTTTCCAAATGTTTCCCGAAAAAATAGTATCCCACAAATCTTTAAAAAATTCAGGCGAATGAAAATCGGTTTTTAAAACCCGCGGATTGTTACCAATTGCTTCGTGATAACTATATCCTGTAATTTTCTCAAACTGTGGGTTTACGTATTCAATGGTTCCGTTTGTATTTGTAATTACCACTGCTGCCGGACTTTGTTCAACAGCAATGGATAGTTTTTTGATTTGTTCTTCGGCTTTTTTACGCTCGGTAATATCAATCAACAAAACCATTAAAAGGTCGCCAATATACGATTGCCTGAATTCTATTGCGTGTAGTATGCCTTTTTTCGACCGGATATTAAATACATACGGTTCAGGTTCGTCTGATACATTTTTAATTCGCTCAATATCTGATTTCCAATGGTCAAAAACCTGTTGTCGGTATTCAGGGGCGGGATATGCTTTTTCAAACCATTGGTTTGTGTCGGGAATATCATTTATTGAATAACCAAATTGTTTGGTAAACGTAGAATTTATATATTTTGTATTGCCTTCTTGGTCGGAAATGATGCAACCAAGTGGAAGCAATTCTATTGAGTTGCGAAACATTTTTTGGCTTTCGTCAAGAATGTGGTCATTATATTCGCTGAGTATAAGCTGAAAGCCTACTCCACTGGCTAACATTAAGATAAAGGTAGTTAAAAACGTAATGGATTGAATAGAGCTTGGAGAATAAAGTCCAAAACTATCGGCGGCAAAAAAGGCATGGAAAGAGCGTAAAATTAAGAAAATGCTTAAAATGGCATAAATGATACCAATCGTTTTGCGCAATGGCGATTTACAAGAACTTTGAATGAGTAAAAATGAGGCTAAACTGAAAATAACTGCGGCATTTAATCCGGAAACAAAAATTCTTAAGTTTGGCTTATCACTAAAAGCCCACAATAGCATGATTCCAATGATTGAAATTATGGAATAGGCGAATTCTTTTTGGCGACTTTTCCCATTTACAGTGGTTAATGCCAATGCTTCGAACGCAAAACCGATGGATAGAAATGTATTTCCAAAATATACAGAAAATAAATCGGGAATATCGCCCCGAAATGCAAGTAGAAGCCAAGCAGCAGATTGCAATATTTTTGCTGCTATAAATTGCCGGTATAATTGTTTAGAGATTGTTTTGTTTTTGAAAACAGTTAAAATATAGGCAAATAATAGGTTTCCCCAGAATAATAACTGTATAGTGCTATGAATGTCTATTTTTTGCATGAATGTATTTTATATGAATCAAATATGTTCTTTTTACTTAATGGCAAAGTTAATAAATTGTTGTTAATTTATTTTGCTTTTTTTTATTGATGCGCCAATTTCCAATTGGTTATTGACGGCTATTTTGTTTCATGGTAATTAAGCTAAGTCCTTTGCTGCACTTTCATTTACGCACAAAGTTTCTCTGTTCTAAAAGTTTCAACCTACCACAAAAGCCTTCGATTATGGCAAAGCATTATTCCAACTTGTTTTTTATCGTTATTGAAATTGGCGATTTCTGTATTTAGAAAACAAAGTTTACGCTATTTTATTTTTTATTCGCTAAGCGGTTCAAAACCGCTCAGCGAATATTTTATGCAAATATATGAAAAAAATGAAACAGGCAAAAAAAAGATTGAATTTCTTTGTAGAGACAACGCATGCGTTGTCTGTACGGTGCGTGGGTTGTAAAGACAACGCATGCGTTGTCTCTACGGTATTCGTGGCAAATGATTTTTTTGTAAAAAACAAAACATTTATCGTTAACGGAGTGTAAACAATGCTAAATTTTATTTGTAAAAGATATAAAAAAAAACTTATTCCTTTTAGCAAAAACCAATACCTAATTCCTAAAACCGAAAACAATTGAGTAGAAACAAAAAAAAGAGGCTGTTCTTAAAAAGAACAGCCTCCAAGAGTATTAAAAAGAGAATGGAATTATTGAACAATAACTTTGAAAGTTTTGTTTTCATTTCCGCTAACAACTTTTACGAAGTAAACACCATTTTCTAAACCATCAACTTGTACTTTAGAGCTTTGCGCTTTGTTAATGCTGATAATTTGTCCGTTGGCATTGTAAAGTACCCATTGAGCTTGGTCAGCACTACCTAAATCGATAGTGAACGAGCCGTTATTTGGGTTTGGATACAAAGCAACTGTAGAAAACTCGGTATTTTCAAAACCTACTGTAGAGAATGTAGCTTCGTTAGAGAATGCAGACATTCCGTCAGGGTTCGTCCAAACGGCTGCCACTTTGTAAACGTAATTAGCAGGAGCTAATCCGGTTAAATTATCGGCATACGTTTTAGTATTCAAGTTGTCGATAGTAGCAAGAAGTTCGTTGTTACGATATACTACAAAACCTACAAATGTACCGTCTCCTTTAGTGTCGTTGGTAACATTGGTAGCAATTGTTCTGGTAACTTTATCGCTAACAGCGTTTGGTTGTGATAAGAATACAGGCATTTTTTTGGCATCACCCATAATGCTAATGTCATCAATAGCCAATTGCCAACCGTCAGTGTATTCGTAAACGAAAGCCACTTTTACGTTTTTACCGTTATAAGCAGATAAATCAACAGTAACAGCCGTTTCGTATTTGTTTGGAGAAGAGTCTCCGGCAGGGTCAGAGTCGCCAGTGTAGAAAAGTTCTTGATTCCAAGTTGTTCCGTCCCAAACCATAACTCTAAAGTTAGTCCAGTAGTAAGTACCACTGCTTACATCGTTGTTGTACCAAATCCAGAATGAAAGTTCATCACCTGTTGCAATAGGTACTTCAGGAGTAATGAGCCAGTTAAATTCAGGGGCAGTATAACCAATTGCAGCAGAATACAAACCAGTGTGAATGTATTCAGTAGTAGGAGTTGACCAGCCGTTTCCGTCGTCGTGGAACCAAGTAGCAGCCGTTGGAGCCGATTGCGCACCGGTAAGAGTAGTGCTGTGTTGCAATGCCCAACCTGTTGGGGGCCAAGCAGAACCTTCAAAACCTTCTGTAAGTTTAGTACCTAAAGTCCAGTCGTCCCAAGCCAAATTAACGATTTTTGTATTAGCATCGTACTCGGCAGTTAAATTGAAAGGAGCTTCAAATTCAGCATCTTTTACAACAATATAATCTGTTTTGGTTTCGGTATCGGCTTTAGTGTCGCTTGCTCTGGTTACAGTAAGGGCAACAGTATAATTTCCGGCAGCCGTAAATTTAACATCAATGTTTTTAGAAGTTGCAGTTGTACTATTTACAAATTCAAAAGTAGCAGGAGTAATCGCCCAAGAGTAAGTGTCAGCAGCAGGAACTGCGGCAGTTTCGTCCATGATTTTTACAACTTGGTTGGTAAATGGATTTGTATTGTCGGCTTCAAAATCAGCTTCAAGGGTTCCGGGTTGTACTGGATTTTCAAGAGCTAATAAGAATTCGTCCCAATTTGTTTCTGCAAAAGTAAGATAAGTAGAAAGATTGGTATAATAGATACCGTTTGAATTGGTAGAAATATCATCTACTACCCAAACTTTCATACCGGTTGCGTCTTCTTCGTTGTTTTGATTACTTGCTACAACTACTGTATTGTAAGCATCTAATAAAGCTTGAATTTTAACATCTACTTCAGTAGAGAAAGATTCGGCAAGTAAGCCTTCTAAGAAACTACCTAAGTCAATGTGTTCGGTTTCGCCATCAGAACTCCAAGTGCTACCAGCTACGTCCATGGTTTCATCAACATATTGATAAGCATTTTCTATCATAATGTTAGCAAAATCATTCAAAGCAGGAATAAGTTCGGTATCGAAATTTTTAAGACGAATAGCACTGTGAGTAACATCTCTTGTACCTTGTGAACCACCTTGATAAGATGTTACATAAGAATTAACAAAACCGGTAATCAATACTTCAATGTCAATAGCCGAGTTGTTGTTAAGCAGAGCAAAGTTTGCTTCATAATCCCAACCGTCACCGGGTTCAGTTCTTTCAGAGAATACAACGTAATCGGAAAGACCTTTTAATTGATAAGCTGTTTCAATTTGACCTAATAAGCAAACATCGAAACCGAAAATATCTAAACCTTGTCCGTCAATATCTTTAAAAGTATGTAAAGCTTCACTAATTTCCCAAAGTTTTATTTCGCCTACGGCACCTTTTAAAATATCTTTTTTACCCGATTTCTTGAAAATACCACTACCATGGTCCCAAACGTTCAAACCGTAGTGTTGAGCAGGATAATTTTCTTTCGTCCAAACAATAAACTCTTCGAGCGTTTCCCAGTCGTCCATATTTAAACCGGCGTTCATGTGAGTACTTAAAAGTTCGGAAACAATTACATCGTCGTATCCGTTGTTGTCTTTTTTCACCATGTAAATACCGTCTTTGGTATCGTCATCGGCATCGTAAAGTACTACATAATTAATTTCGCCATCAATAGAACCGTTGGCTTCCAATTCGTTTAAGTCATCAGCACCGTCAAGACCTGTTCCATCTTCGTAAAGATAAATCATATATGTCCAAGCAGTAATTCCGGCAGAAGCAGTTAAGCTAAGGTTGTAAGGATTTTCGTCAGCATTGCTATTGATAAGCAAAGAACCTGTATATTCGCCTTCTGCTACGGGAGTATATTTCAAAACATAGTCGGCAGTTGCATTAATTGCAAGAGTGGTATTAGCAGGAGAAGAAACCATTTCAAATTTTTCACCGGCAAGAGTAATTGTACCCAATTCTACGGCTTCCGAACCAATATTTCTAATGGTAAGGGTATAGTTTTTAGTATCAGCGGGTTTAATAGTACCTAAATGCAAAGTTTCGTTGTTATCGGCTACACTGCCTTTAAATTCAACTTGTATGTGTTTTCCTTCCAAAGAAGTAACCGATACGTTGTCGAAAGCAGCACCGTTTGAAGCTCCAGCATTATTATCGAAATAAAAACCTAATTGTGCACCATCTACTTTGTATTCGTAAGGAAGAACCACTTCGGCAGTAGTCCAAGTAGCTGTTGATGGAAGAGTTTCTAAAATTTCCCAATCATCGTCCACTGATTTACGAATAGCAAGAATGAAAATGCTAATGTCAGCCATATAATCAAACGCAACAGTAACTTGACCACCGGCAGTACCAAAGTTCATTGGTTCAGCAGCAATTAAGTCATAAGCATCTTCATATCCCATCCAACTGCTTGGAACTTCGCTGGTATTAACACCTACATAAGTACCTGCATGTTCGGGCAATGAATAAGTAGCATTGTCAAAGTCGGTAGTTTCGCCAATTGACCAAGTAAAGTCAAAACCAAAACCAGTTTCAATCCAAGAAGAGTTATCGCCTTCAAAATTGTGAGTATAAGGCAAATTTACTGTTTGGTAAGCTATTGCATAAGCTTCGTTGGTTGGGAAAGACTCATCGTTGGTATTGTAAACAGCCGTAACTTGATAAGTATAAAAACCGGTTGGCAAGTTTGCATCGGTATAAGTAGGGCTATCGGCATCGGTTACAGTTGCTACAACCGAATTGTCGCGATAAATATTATAGTGAACAAAAACATCGGATTTAGTAGCCGATTTTTTAACACCCATAATAGATACATCGTCAATAGCTAATTCAAAACCGTCTGTGTATTCATAAACGAAAGCTACTTTAACATTTTTTCCGGCGTAAGCAGAAAGGTCAATGTTTACGGGCGTTGCATACTCATTTGCAGGAGAGTCGCCAGCAGGGTCAGAGTCGCCTGTGTAGAAAAGTTCTTGATTCCAAGAAGTTCCATCCCAAACTTTTACTCTAAAATTAGTCCAATAATAAACACCGCTTGCTTCTCCGTTCATGTACCACAACCAGAAATTAAGTTTATCTCCGGCTTCAACTTCAAAAGAATTAGTGATAAGCCAGTTGAACTCAGGAGCAGTGTAACCTAAACCGGCAGCACCTAAACCATCGTGAATATAAGAAGCACCATTGCCACTAAAAGAACTTGGAGTTATTTGGAACCAAGTGTTTGTACCGGGTTCTTCCAATGTTCCTGTTTCGGTAGCAGAGTGTTTAATTTCCCAACCGCTTGGAGGGAAAGTACCTTCAAAGTCTTCATTTATTTTAACAACGGTATTGATTGATAACCAATTAAGAGTAACATCAGCACCATTTGATTCGGCAGTTAAATCAGAAGGAGCTTTGTACTCGCTGCTTCCGGGAATAACCTTAACCAAAGCAGTTTCAATTACGGTTTCGCCATTGATGGTTAATGTAACCGTTTTCACGCCAAGTGAAGAATAAGTAACCGTGTGAGGTCCTTCAGTAGAAGCGGTAGCTGGAGTTGCACCTTCGCCAAAATTCCACTCAAAGCTATTGATAGTACCCATGGTTTCAACGGCATAAATTACATCTTCATCGATACCGATTAAATCTTTATCGGAAGAAATAGCCACATCGGGAGCTATGGTTGTAAGCACAACAGGCTCTGTTTGATACGATTCATAAGCTCCGTAAACAGCCGATACAGTATAAGAATATTCGCCTACAGACAAACCAAATTCTTCGTATTCTTTTTCGGTAGCACCTAAAGTAGCCACTTTTACACCATCTTTAAATACATTAAAACCGGAAAGGTCAGTTCTGTATTTTGTAGTAACATTACCGTTGTAATTGTAAGTAATTCCAACAGCAGGTTGTGGTTCAAAATGTCTGTCGCCTTTTATAGGTTCTTTTCTTTCAATAGAAGAAAATAAGGTTTTTTCGCCTTTGAATTTATTTAAAGCTATAATGGATTGATTGGATTTATCAGCATCTCTAACATCAACATTATCAACACTTACAGCCCAACCATCGGTATATTCCAAAACAAAAGCTATTTTTACTGTTTTAGAAGCATAAGCAGCCAAATCAACTACAATAGGAGTAGCTAATAAATTACTTGGCTCACCAAGCATGGCTAATTCTTCGTTCCAAACACCGTCAGCATAAACCATTACTCTAAAATTGGTAAGGTAAGTAGTGGTTTTGTAATACAAATCAAATTGTAATTCTTGATTTGCAGTTACGGCTACCTCTGGAGTAATTAACCAGTTGAAATCTAAAGCACTATAAGAAATATAAGCTGCTTGCGCACCGTCAGCTACGTAAGTAGTTGAAGCGGTTACACCCCAAGTACTACCCACTGCATCACTCATAGTACCATCGAGGGTTGTAGATTGCTGAACAAGCCAACCGGCTGGAGGGAAAATATTGCCTTCAAAACCTTCTACATCAGATAATTCCGGTGCTTGTCCGGGTATCATCCAAGAAAGTTTTATGTCGTTGTAATTCGATTCGCCACTAAAATATTGAGGCAAGTCGTAACCTGAGTTACCTGTAATAACGTTTACTTTTTTAGTAAATGTATTTTCGTTATTCTCAGCATCTTTTACTTTAAGACTAACGGTTTTTTCGCCTACCGAAGAATATTGAACGGTATGAGGACCTTCTGTAACAGCGGTTGCAGGGCTTGCATCGGTTCCAAAATCCCACTCCCAAGTAGTAACATTGCCTAAAGAAATATCGGTAAAAGTAAAATCTTCACCTACACCGGCTATATTTGGCATATAAGTAAAAATAGCAGTTACGGCACCGCCACCAAGGACTGTAACACCATAATCTTCTACATCACCATACATTATACTACCGCAAGCAATAGGGTCAGAGCTGTAACGCAAAACAACACGCATGCGTGTTTCGCCGGGTAAAGCTGTAATTGGCACTTCAATATTGGCTTTGTACGTTCCGGTAGCTTTAGCACTTAATGTCAATACTGTTTTTTCAGCATCGGAAAAAGTCTCATCGCCATCCCAGTCTATCCAAACCCAAACTTTGTCAGCAGACCACCATGTACCAATGGTAACTGTAATGGGATATGTATTTCCCAAAACCAACAGAGCTGATTGCGCTGTATAATCGGCATAACCTTCCCAATCCGTAGTATTGGAAATATCGCCAAAAACAACCTTAGAAATGTATTCATCTTCATTGGTAGCCTCTAAGCTGCAATATTGGGCTTTGAGCGAAGTAAAGCTACTTGCAAAAAGTAATAAAACAAGTAAAATAGGCTTTAAGCCCGGAGGTAATTTTAAACTCATAACTTAAAAGTATTTATTAATAAAACATTTATATGATAGAACCAGCGATTTTGTTTAGAAATTAAGCATGGTTAGTATCCAAAAGTTGAAAAAAATATAGTTAAAAAAGATTTAAACGTATAATGATAACCAAAATTTAATGATGAGCCAAACAATGTAATTTTTATAAACTCAAATTTAATATAGCAAAAAACTTAAGATTTTTTAAAATTTTGTTATTCTTAAAATAGTTACCATTATTTTATACTTTAAAAAAAACTAAAAACTAAAAAAAATATGTAATGTGTTAGTATTGAATTGCTTTTGTGAAAATTAAATACAAATAAATGTTACCAATAAGCTTTCAATTATTAAATAATTATTATGTTATCGATAATTGAATTTTAATTTTCAGACTACAAATATATTTTACTTTTTATAATAAAAAAATAAAAACAATTTTTTTTTCATATTTTTTTTCTCATTTATCACTATTCAATTGTTTTTCAGATGATAATAAAGTGTTAAATTGTTTTTTAATTAAAATTTTAACAAAGTTTAGAATATGTACAAAAAAAGAAAGAATATTTACAAAAAATACCAGAAAAAAATACAAAAAGTGTGGTTAAAATATATCTTTCTTACAGCTTTTTTACCTTTTTTAGATACCGATTTGTATCTTATAAGCTTTTATTTTTAGTATTTTAAATGAAAATATGTTTAATATTGTGTATCGACGCTTCAATAACCACCCCTACCATGTGTGGTTATTTCTTTTTTATGCTTACTTTAATTTACTTTCAAAACATTGTAAATGGTTTATTATTTAACTTTTCCTAAGTTCTAAAACTTTGGAAAAGTTGTAGTTACGTAATAATAAATATTAAAATTTATCCCGTTTTAGTATAGATTTGATTAAAGCGTTGCGAATTGAAACAAAACCAGTAAAGTACTTCGCTACTCATCGGGCAGTTTTTTCATCTATTTTTGAAACGACAGAGCGAATAAACAGCTCAATTTGAGCCATATTTTCATAATCAATTTTATCGGGCGTGTCGGTGGGTGTGTGATAGTCGTTGTGGTCGTCGGTAAAAAATACGGCATTAGTTATTTTTTTTCGTGTAAACGAAAAATGGTCTGATGCAAAATGATAAACGAGTCGTTCTTTTAAACCCGGACGCAAATCCAATTGAAATTCGGACATTTCGCGTGCCGATTTTTTTACCGGTTTTTTTATTACTCTTTCTTTTCTGCCCGAAAAAACCGCATGAACAAAAGGCTGTGTATGTTTGTCGGGTCGCCCAACCATGTCGAAATTCAATACGGCAACCGTTTTTTCGAGCGCAAGCAACGGATGGTTTACATAAAAATCAGACCCCAAAAGCCCCATTTCTTCGCCCGAAAATGCTATAAATACCAAATTGCAATTCATTTGCGGCTGTTTAGAAAAATACGCCGCCAATTGCATAATGAGCGATGTACCCGAAGCGTTGTCGTCTGCGCCAAGGCATGTGCCGTTGTGTTGCTTGCCTACGTGGTCGTAATGTGCTGTAATGATGATATTTCGGTCGGTTTTTCCGGCTATGTAAGCCGTTACGTTTTGCGTTCTAAGCGAGTCCTTTTTTCGGAAACTGTTCACATTTACATAGTTGGCTTGCTTTTTAAAATCAATGGTATCGTAAAAATTATTTTTCTCGATTTGCTTGTCAAAACTGTTGTATTCTATTTTTAATTGACGCCCTAAAATATAATAAGGCATATAATAAGGTTTTAAATCGGGGTTTAATTTTTTTGCAAAATTTTCCAAATAATTGAATTTTTGAAGTTCTTTTTCATAACGTTTGGCACTTCTTGGAGTACTTTTAAACATCGTTTCGTAAGTAAGACCTTGTTTATGGTCTATTTCTTGCAAAAAACTAACACAAAAACGCTTAAAACCATACTTTTGAGTCAAATTATTCAATTTCAAAGCCAAATCGTCGGGTTTTATTTTTTCGGTTACAACCAAAATAGGCACAAATTCGTGAAATGGAAAACGTTCCAGATTGTTTTTTTCAAGCGTTCCACTGTATTTGATTTTAAACGGAACAGAATCGATAAAATGTTGATTTACAATGGGAAGTAAGCCTATATTGTATTTCATGGTGTCGTTTACTTTTACGTCTTGTTTACCAAAATTGGTAAAATAAAGATAAAAATCGTGATAGTAAGGTGTGCTATCGGGCAGATTTTCAAAGGTTTTCAGATTGTTTTGTTTAAAAAAATCGGCAATGTATTTTGCCGCAAGGTATTGACCTTTTTCTCCGGTTTTTCTGCCTTCGAGTGTGGGTTGGCACAAATACTGCACATGGTTGAAGTGATTTTTAACCAACAAACTATCCAATATTTGAGCTTTACTTAAAGTGATATTGGTTAAAAGTATAAAAATTAGCCCGTTGATAAAGTTCCATTTTTTCATCAAATTTTTTTTTAAGTAAAAGGGTTTGTTTTTTTCTCAATTCCAATGGAAGTAGAAGAGCCGTGTCCCGAAAAAATGACCGTTTCGTCGGGCAAAGTATATAATTTGTTATAAATACTTGATAGTAAAACATCTAAATCGCCGTCTTCGAGGTCGGTTCTGCCTATGCTGCCTTTGAAAAGAACATCGCCCACTATGGCAAAACCCCCTTCGGGGCTGTAAAAAGCCACACTTCCGGCTGAATGCCCCGGAACATGGATTACTTGTAAATGCGAATTTCCAAAGCGAATTTCTTCATCTGCCGATAAATAATGATGGGGCAAAAGTCCGGGTTCAACTTTGTAGCCGAAAAGCGCAGCGTAACTGACCATTTTTTGAATCAATTTTTCGTCGGCTTTGTGCGCCCATAGCTCGATTCCCAATTTTTCGTGCAAACGTTTATTTCCTAATACATGGTCAAAATGTCCGTGCGTTATCAATAATTTTTCTACTTCCAATTGGTTTTGTTCTATGTAATCAAACAGAGCTTTCTCCTCAATAGAATTAAAAAAACCGGCATCTATTATTACCGCTTTTTTAGTTTCATCGCTCAAAACATACGAATTGACTTGTATGGGATTAAAAATAAATTGTTTTATTGTTATCATTATTTTTTTTTAAAGTCAAAAAAAGAAAATAAAACCTAAAATTTGCAATCGTTTTTTAATTATAAAAATCATCGTATCAATTGTTTACAAACAAATTGATACGATGACTTGCAGATTTCAAGGAATTATAAAAATTTAGTGCATGGAACCGCCAGAGGCAAGGGTTTTATTGTAATGGGTTTCTTTTACCAAAATCCAAAGAACAGCCGAAACGGCTAAACTAATTCCCGAAATCCAGAAAACAATGCTTTTATCGGCAGCACTTTGTATAAACGAACCAATGAACAAACTAACAATCAATTGGGGTACCACCACCGAAAGATTGAAAATTCCCATAAAAAATCCCATACGGTTTTTGTTTACATTTTCGGTCATAACGGCAAAGGGTAAACTCACCACAGCCGACCAACCAATGCTAACGATAGCCATCATAGAGTAAAGTAACATGGCATTTCGAGCAAAGAAAACGATGCCCAAATAACCAATAGCCATGGCAAAAAGAGCAAGGTAGTGCGTGCGCACTTGTCCGATGCGTTTTGTAAGTGGTTCTAAAAGCATTACAGGCAAGAAAGCTCCAATGGCATTGAGCAAGAAAAATGAAATGCCAATCATTGCACCGGTTTGGTTCGAAATCATGGTGTCAATGGCTTGTAAGTTTTCGGGTATAACTTCGCCCACTTTTTTCAGTTCTTGTATGGTGTGATATTGGCTCACCACTTCGGGCGAAAACATTTTTTGTGTTAAAAACGAAATAATATAAACAAACATGGTTTGAACTCCTAACCAGCTAAATCCGTGAGCAATGTATATTTTCCAGAGTTCTTTCCAATTGGTTTTCGATTCGTTGTTGGCTTCGGCTTGCAAACGGTCGGCTTCTTCTTTTTTGGTTTCCAACTGGCGCGGTTCTTCAATAAAAAACAAGGGAAAAATTGAAAAAAGAAGTACGATGATTACACCGATATAAATCAAAAAATAATTGCTAATCATTGCCCCAATCAAATACGCCATACTACCAAAAAGATTGGAAACCGATTGCATCCAAGTATATCCTTTGGTTCTTGGCTCGCCTTCGGGCGTAACGTCTGCAATAATAGAGCGCGTGGGGTTGAAACTGATATTGATAGATAAATCCAAAGTAAGAGCCACCGTAATAGCCACCGCCATTAAATTACCTATTCCGGTAGCATTGGCAATGAAATCGATGTTGGGAAGTGCCAAAATAGACAGGGCAGCTAAAATACCGCCAATGATAATAAAAGGTCTTCTGCGCCCACCCCAAAACCAAATTTTGTCGCTAATCATACCTACTATGGGTTGCCCCAAAATTCCAGCCAGCGGACCGGCTGCCCAAACAATACCTACATGGTGAATGTCTAAACCATATTTTGTAGTTAAAATCCAACTCAATACCGCTATTTGCACCGAAAGAGCAAAGCCCATAGCCGTTGAGGGTAAACCTAATAAAACAAAAAAAGAATTTGTTAAGTTTTTTTGAAATACACGCATAATTTTATAGTTTTTTGTATAATATTTTGTAATTTATTTTGTCAAAATTTTAAAAAAAATGGCTTTTCTTTGCAAAAAAATATATTTTTTAGAGTTATATAATACTGATTTTTAATTTTATAATGCTCTAAAATTGCTTTTAAAAAGCAAATTATTCAACTATCAAAAATATAAAAATAATTTAATCTTTAAAGTATATTTTAATTTTTTTTTAGAAATGGATTGTTTTGTGTGGTCAAAAAAGATGTTTCGTTTTTTTCTTTACAAAAAATCGTTTTTTTTTACAAAGTCTTAAATCCGAAAGTTATTGCATCAAGTTGCTAATAAACAGATTGTTTTTAATTAATTTGATGGCATTTTGCAAAAAAATGGATTCGATGACTCTGTGCGAATATAAAAAGACTTGCATATTTTCGGCTTATAAAAAATAAAATTTTAGTACTTTTGTAAAAAAAAAATTATACAAAAAATAAATGACCCAAGACAACAAATACATTTCAGAAGAAGATTTTTTAGACCAAGAACAAGACGAACTGTTTGAAAACCCAAATGGTGAAGAACTCTTCGAACATCATAAATTTATAGCAGATAAAGGAATAAAAATTATAAGAGTAGATAAATTTTTATCCAATCGCATCGAACACATTTCGCGCAATAAAATACAAGAAGCAGCCGATTCGGGAAATATTTTAGCCAACGGAATAGCCGTAAAATCAAACTACAAAGTAAAACCCAACGATGTAATTTCGGTGGTAATGAAATATCCCAAACGAGAAATTGAATTAGTACCGCAAGATATTCCACTAAATATTCTTTATGAAGACGATACGCTCTTGGTAGTAAACAAAGAAGCCGGCATGGTGGTTCACCCCAGTTTTGGTCATTACACCGGAACTTTGATGAATGCTCTGGCATACCATTTGCGCAACTGTCCGGTTTTTGAACAGGGCGACATACGTCCGGGCATGGTACACCGCATAGACAAAGACACTTCGGGCATTTTAGTTATCGCTAAAACCATGGAAGCTAAAAATTCTTTAGCCAAGCAATTTTTTGACCGCACAACCAACCGAAAATACATTGCTTTGGTTTGGGGCAGCTTTGAGCAAGAAGAAGGAACGATTAATGGAAATATAGGAAGAAGCCTCAAAAACCGTAAAATAATGACGGTTTTTCCGGACGCCGAATTTGGCAAACACGCCGTAACTCACTACAAAGTAATTGAACGAATAGGCTATGTTTCGCTAATAGAATGCAAACTCGAAACCGGTCGCACGCACCAAATTAGAGCGCACATGCGCTACATCGGACACCCTATTTTTAACGACGAAACTTACGGAGGAAATGAAATCATTAAAGGCACAACTTTTACAAAATACAAACAATTTGTAAACAACGTTTTCAAAATACTTCCGCGCCAAGCTCTTCATGCAAAAAGTCTGGGTTTTATTCACCCCGAAACTGGCGAAACCATGCAATTTGACTCCGAACTTCCTCAAGATATGACTTTAGCCATCGATAAATGGCGCAATTACATTGCAAACAGAAATCATGAGGAATAAGTTCATTATTAAAAAGTTATACCGCAAACGATAATTTTACCAAAGTTTAAAACAGATTTATTTATTTTGCAAAAAAAAAGAAATAAGGGAATAAGGATTTGAAAACCAACCTTATTCCCTTATTAAAAAAAAACAATTTTCAAAAAACAAACAAAAATCCTAAAAAATCATAACAATCTTAAAAAATCAGCGTTCCAATTTACACTATACAAGAAAAAAATCCGTTCAATCCGTTTTATCCGTGTTTCTATTTTTTTTATCATTAACCGTTAATCGTTAAAATATTAACCATTAAAAAAAAGCACCAAAGGTGCGAAACATATTAGCCCAGCCTGCTGGGGGCTGGGACAAAAAACGCCCACACGATACAAAAGCGGCAACGCCGCGAAATAAAAAATATTTTGGTTTTCAAACAAAATAAAACAAATACTATAAAAAAAGTGCCTTGCGGCACTTTTTTTTTGTTTTTTTGTAGCTTACGAAAAAGCATATATAGTGCCAGAAAGAAAACTCCTCAGTTTTGGTGAAATTTTTAAAAAAC
>DYNA01000092.1 GCA_020721325.1 Paludibacter propionicigenes | reverse complement strand
ATTAATCTATTTTTTCAACTTAACAAGAGGTCTGATTTTGGGGGTGTATTATATATTGATGATTTTTGGCAAATAATGGATAGAAAGTTTTTTTCACCAGACGACCAAGAGTGTTTTTATTTGATGGATTTAAAAGAAATAAGTTTTGATTTGGATAGAATATGAAAACAATTGATACGAAAATATTATTAGGTGATAGTAAAGATATTTTAAAAACAATTGATGAAAATTCAATTGATTTAATTGTAACATCGCCACCTTACGCTGATAGAAGAAAAAATACTTACGGCGGAATTAAACCTGAAAAATATGTTGAATGGTTTTTAGAAATTTCAAAAGAATTGTTAAGAGTTTTAAAACCAACAGGAACTTTTATTTTAAATATTAAAGAAAAAGCAGAAGAAGGTGAACGACATACTTACGTGCTTGAATTGATTTTAGCATTAAGAAATCAAGGTTGGTTTTGGACAGAAGAATATGTTTGGCATAAAAAAAATTCTTATCCGGGAAAGTGGCCTAATCGTTTTCGTGATGCTTGGGAAAGATGTATTCAATTTAATAAATCTAAAAAATTTAATATGTATCAGGAAGAAGTTATGGTTCCTGTAGGTGATTGGGCAAATGGAAGATTAAAAAAACTTAGTGATACTGATAAAATTAGAGATAATTCAAAAAACGGAAGTGGTTTTGGTAAAAATATTTCTAATTGGATTGGTAGAGAAATGGTTTACCCAAATAATGTTTTAAATTTTGCAACAGTTTGTAATAACAAAAATCATAGTGCTGCATTTCCCGAAGAATTACCGGAATGGTTTATTAAATTATTTACAAAAGAATTTGATACTGTATTAGACCCTTTTGCAGGTTCAGGAACGACTTTGCATGTTGCAAAAAGAATGAAAAGAAATTCAATAGGAATAGATATTATGCCTGAATATATTGAAATGATAAAAAAAGAAATGAGAGAAAAAGAATTTGTATTATTTGAACCAAAAGTAGAATATGAAAAAATGGAGGAAAAGAAAAATGCAATATAATGAAGAAAATTTGATTGTGTATCTCTGTAAAAAGGTAGAGAAAATTGGCGATACAACTGCAAAAGCAATTGCAGACCATTTTGATTGTTCTATTATCAAATTTACCGATTTTGAAAATAATTTTATACATTTTAAAAATTCAAGTGGAAAACCTAAACTTTCAAAAGAACAAATTAACGAAATTGAAAATATTGTAAATCATTACATTAAAGATAATTCTAAATCAATCAATGAAATATGGATTTCTGTTTTAATTCGTGATTTTGTTCGGCATAGTATCGAAGAATTGGAAAAAACTCAATTAGAAAATTTGTTGATTAATCCCTTTTTAGTTAAAGCATTTGGTTTTGATGACCATAAAGAAGTTGTAACTTTTTACTTTTATCAAAAAATCACCCGTTCAATAGTAACATCTTGGGGTTTTACAGTTGAAGGTTTACTGTTATGTAGTGGTGCTGAACATTCTAATATTTCTGGTTTTGATATGCAAGTTAGGAGAAATGAGAGAAATTATCAATTTCAAATCAAATCAAGCCCTAATACAATGAGTATTGAACAAGTAAGACAGTTGAATACTCACATAAAAAATATCAAAGATAAAATTTCTAATATTCCAATACTTGGAATGACTTATGGTACAAAAGAACAAATAAATTCACAAATTCAATCTACTTTAATTGATTACCCGAATTCAACTATGATAGGAAAAGAATTGTGGGATTTTATTGCAGGTGAAGCCGGTTATTGTGATAGATTGTTAAATCTTATTGATGAAATAATGAAAGAAGAACCGACAAAATTTTCTGAGGAAATTGAAAATAAACGTCAAATGCTGATTACTGATTGGGAGAACAAATTTGGAATTGGTAAAAATTCAATTGATTTGGTTTTGCAAAAATATTTGTAAAAACCATACAGTCGTTGGACAATGGCAGGAATGTTAGATTTAGAAAACGAATTAAAAGTAGCAGACGAATTTTGGGATTTTCTTGGCGGTCAGGGAACTTACAAAGATTTATTAGATTGTTTTGAACGTGTTGGAATTGAACTTCGTAAAGAAATTGATGATTACTTTATGAAATATAACAAACAGAAATAAAAAAAGTGCCTTTCGGCACTTTTTTTTATAGTATTTGTTTGAGTTTGTTTGAAAACCAAAATGTTTTTTATTTCGCGGCGTTGCCGCTTTTGTATCGTGTGGGCGTTTTTTGTCCCAGCCCTTGCGGACTGGGCTAATGTATAGTCGCACCGTTGGTGCTTTTTTTAATGGGAACGCGGATTTTCGCGGATTTTTTTTCTTGTATAGTGTAAATTGGAACACTGATTTTTTAGGATTGTTATGATTTTTTAGGATTTTTGTTTGTTTTTTTTATAAAGTGTTTTTTTTCTAAAAAATAGACTTGATGTAAATAAAGAGTTGGCGGAGGCAGCTCTAAGCGAAATCGCCAGCTTAATGACCGCTCAGCCATTTCAAAACAGTTAAGCGGTTTGTTTTTTCAAACAGTAAATACTTCAACTTTGCAATTTTATTTTATTAAAATCTCAATTTTCGAGCTAAATTAATAATCAAAGGAAACTTATTCTTTTTAATTACCGGATACTTTATTTCTCTTGCGCCAAAACCTTTGTAAAACCTTGCTATTCCCTCTATTCGCGAGCCTTCAAAATCGAGAGTAGAATTATGTTCGGAATTTTTTTGGATAAAATAATCGATTAATAAAAACATTGCTTTGCTTTCAAAACCGGCTTGGCTCGATGCGCCCATTAAATAAATGCTCCGATTGTGCGCATAAACAAAAAGCGAAACGGCACACAATTCATTTTCTTGGGTGTAAGCGCCGTAGATTTCTCCCGCTTTGTAGCGCAAAAGCACCGCGCAAAGGATTCGCAAAGTAGTAAATTCATGTTCAGTAAAAAATGTTAATTTATTTTTTAAATGAGTTCGCACAAATAAAATAAATTCATTGATGGTAACCGAATTCATTATGGTTATCTTATTATTTTTTGCATTTTTGAGGTTTCTTTGCGTATTGGTGGAATAGGATTTGAAAATCAATTCATAATGATTTATTAAATCCAACTGATGCGTAGGATAATATTCATATTTTAAACCTTGTACGGGTTTTAATTTATTAAAAATATTCAAATTCATTTCTACCAGCCAAAATTTGCGGGGAATTTTTTTCAAAAAAGCCTCCACTAAATCGGCTGTAAGTTTTTCGGTAGAAAATACACCCAATTGCTGAGTAAACAAGGGTTGCAACAAATAATTTACGCCAAACTTCTTTTTACTTGTCAGGGGCATAACTGCTTTGTAATCATCTAAAACCAAAGCCTCCCATTCATCGCACACTATATTCAAATACCAAGAATAAGCATAAATAATTCCATTAAAAGAAGCATTGATACACTTATCCCATTTTACCGGATTTATTTCTACATATTTTAAATAATCTATTTCCAAATTTGTTTTAAATTAATGTTTTTACTTTTATACAATTACGCTTAGCGGGTCGCTTAGAGCGACTCCGCCAGCTCTTTATACTTTAAACGGTTATAATTTGAGCCTTTATTTTTACGTAAGTTATTTGTTATTAAAACTTTGCCAAAGTTTTAAACTTTGGCAAAGTTACCGTTTGCAGTATATATTAAAATTCAATTTGCAATAAGTCTATAGACTTGGCAATTTGTGAAATAATCAAAAAAACGTACTCATTTAAGTTTCACCTTAAAATTATTCCGGTATCAAAGTAAATCGAATGCTAATACCTATTTTTGTATTGGCAGTTCTAAACGAAGTTGAAATCTTTGGTTTGTTTACCACTTGGTCGTAAAAAAACCTAAGATTGAAACTTTTATTCAATCGGTAATCCGCCGTAAATTTAATCGATAAATTGGTTTGTCCGGCAGAAACTTGATTTACATTGTCTTTCATTTGGCGCATAATGGTTTGCATATCGCGCAGCGAAACATCGAGGCGCATGTCGAGGTCGCTCTTAAAATTATTATTATTTACGGTAATTTCCAAATCTTTGATTTTGTAACCGCCGCCAATTATAAATTCATTGGTAGCTGTTTCTATAAGTTGCCCGTTGTTTAGGCTTAAAGCCAATTCGCGTCCTTTGCTGTATTCTATTTTCGACATCAAGCTGTTCTTCCAACTCATATCAACACTTATGAAAGGCGAAAATTGTTCACTCAAAGCCACCGTATTGAGCTGATATTCGGGAATAAACAAATCGGTCAATTCATCTCGCACGTAGCTAAAACCATCGTAGTCGGTGTTATCGAAATCGTAAAGCGTATTGCTACCAAAAGAGCCTAAACTGTAAGACGATTTATAAGCATGAGTAACCGAAATGGTTTTAATGTATTTGTTAATGATGCGCAATTTTGAAAGTCCGTCGTATTTCATGCGCCAATTGATGCTCGGAATATTTGGGAAATAGCCCAAATCGATATTATTTGGATTTCTATCGGAATAAGCAGCCAAAAACGCCGGAATAAGAACGTCTTGATGAAAAGCTCCGTAACCGTTCGGATAGCCATCGTTAATAAATTCGGGCGAATTAGGGTCATTCGGGTCCCAATCGGGGTTTCGGTTCGGAAGGGTTTTATCGTAAAGAATGTTTGTTCTTTCGTTTGCCAAACGGTCTGCAATAATTGTACGGTAATTTAAAAAATTGTCGTAAGCATCGGATTGATAATCTTCGCCGTTTTTCCAAAAAGCTGTTTTTATAATGTTGTATGAAATGGTATAATTGCCGCCGTATTTGTATTTGTTGGTGGCATACAAATAATTTTCTTGTCTGTTTCGAGCCATAGTGCGCGTAGCGGTTGCGTCTATGCGCAAACCGTGCATGGGTTCTATGGTTGCCCTAAAATTCCAAGTTGTATTTTGGGTCATGGTGTAGGGCGAAGTCATTAAAGAGTCGTTGTCGGTCAGCCAACCGCGTTGCAGAGCATATTGAGCAAAATTTTCATTTTGTGCGCCAATGATGTATTCCCAACCCGGAGCCACAAAACCTTGATTCATACCCAACATGTAGGTATTGGGCAAGTAACCCGGAAGCATGGTTCCATTGGTTTGATTGACCGATAAACCAATATTTTTTACCCCCGACAAAATGTTTGCCGTTCCGTCCAAAATCCACTGCGAGGCGGTTTGTTTGGGCGCTTTTAAACCTTTAACAACAATTTTTGCCACTTTAGAATCGTCTGAAGGGATAAATTCTATGCGCGTGTCGTTGATGATTTGCACATCGCCTTCAATGGTTTTACCCGATTCGTCGGTGGCAGTAACGGTAATGGACTCTTCGGTTTTCAATTTGTGATTGATAATCTTAGGTTTATCTTTTTTTAGCGAAAGCGTAGTTTCAAAAGTTACCTCTTCCATGTCTTTCTTGGGTTTGGTGGCACTTTTCATATCGCGGTTTACACGTTTCAGATAGCCCGATTTGTTGTATAAATTCTGGAAATTGGCTTGTCCGTTCAATTGAATGGAACTGGTATTTTTTATATTGTTTCCTAAATTTACATCTTTCAAAATAGGACTTGTTTGCCAAGTATAAGTGCCGGAATATTTGGCGTTTAAATCAGTCCAATCCATTCCGGGAAGTTTTTCTATAGGCACTTTCCAAGTTACATCAAAGCGGTGCGAATAAGAAGTGGTTCGCCCAAAATTTTTAACATTTTGCCAAACATCAACGGTATCAATCGAAGGGTCGTAAAATGGGTCTTCTTTGTCAATGGTTCCGGGCGATTCGTCTATGCTGGCTATGTTTCCGGCGTGAAAATCGAATTTTAATGATTTTGTAAAATTCCATTTTAAATCGTAATCTCTGTTCCAAATAAAACTTTTGTCGTAAGAGGGCGTTACAATAAAGTCGGGATTAGACAAATTTCGCATACGCACGGTTTGATACGATTTGTTTACATCGGTTCTAAAACCTACTTGCGTGGGTGCTACATAAAAATTGAAATCGCGAATGAGTGCCAAAGATTTTTTTTGCAAAAAAGAAACTTTTTTAAACGGCTCTATCGGGTTTGGGCGTTTATTGAAAATATAATTTACCGAACCGTAATGTCTTATTTTTAAATCTTCTTCGGTATTAATGTCTCTGTGTTGTTCTTCATTAAACGAATATGTAAGCGAAAAGTTAGAAATGCTGTAAAAGCGTATCGGCTTTTCTTTGTTTGAATTGTTTACACCCGGAGGCGTGGGCATAGTAGGATTTGAGTTGTCATCTTGAGCATCTTGCTTGATGTCGTTTTGCGGTTTCTTTTTGGGTTCAATCTTTACATTGGTAAAATTGATGCTTTTACGCAAAGTATAAGATTGAACAATTTTAAGAAGTTCGTCTTTTTCTTGTTGGGAAATATTCGGATTGTCTAAAGTAGCCGAAAGTTTAATATCGGGGTCGAGCGGATTGTATTGTGGATTGATGAATCCTTCGGCATAGCCCATGTACAAAGGCAAACGCACGCCGTAATGTTTTGGAAAAAACTTACCCAATTCGATGCTTGTGGTAATGTCGTATGCTTTGTATTCTTCTTTGCTTCGTTCGTTTACGTTTTTGTCTATGCTACCAAAACCGGGTGTGCTGATGTTTCCGGCAAGGGTAATGGAAGCAAAATCGGCAAGTTTGGTGGTTACCCGCACGTTCGATGCCCAACCGCCGCTTTGGTCAAATTCGGTTAGTCGAAGTTCGTTGAGCCATATTTCTCCGGTTTTGCTCAAACCGTCGTCATCGAGCGGGTTGGTGGCTTGTGCGCGGTTGCGAACCCCCAGCATAATGGTTTTTACTTTTGCCAAATTCGGGTTACCCATAATGTAAATCAGGTTCTTACCATGAATGTACTTGTAAGGAGCTGTTAAACGTACATTTGTACCCTCTTCGCGCAAAGCATTGTTGCGTTGTTGTTTGGCTATTTGCAATACTTCAAATTCCAATTTTAATTGGTTGGAAAGAGGCCAAACTTTTTCTCTGTCCGATTCCAATTCGTTGTTGTACGCTCCCTCAGCAGTAACATAAAGCGGAATTTCGTATTCGTAATAATTTTCAGTATAATCTGTTCCTAAACGAATAAAAGCACAAAGGTCTTCATGATTCAAATTGCCTCCGGGCAAAGCTTCGGCGTGAAGCCACATTTCAAGTTGTTTGTATTGGCGCACATCGAGCGAAACATTTTTGTAAACCGCTTTGGCATCGCCGTCTTCCAAATCATTTACTCTAAACATAATGGCTTGTTCGTTGAGTTGTCGCAATTGGGGATTGGTTGGGTCGGTTTCTCTGGTAACTTCGGGAGGAAGTACATAATTCACCGGAGTTTTGGAACTGTTTTCTTCAATATTTACTGCCGAAACGTACAATTCGCTGGTTGTGTTTTGAGGTATAGACCAATCTTCCTGAGGTTCAGAAATATCGTTGGTATATCTTCGCCATTCGCCACGCACCAAGTCAAATTTGGCAAAACGCAAAATAGCCTCTTCAGACCAGCCGCGCATAAACATACGCATAAAACGAATGGATTTAAAATCTTGAATAGCACCAACGGTTTGAGTTGGTTTTTGAATCGGCACTTTGAATTGATACCAGCGAACGGTCGAAACTTGATTGTTCTTGCGCTTGTGAGAATCTTCTATCATATCAACTACATAACCTTTTCCCACTTGCAAATCGTTGGGGGTTATTCGCAAATGATATTGATAGTACGATTCGTTTTCACTCAAAGTATTGTCTTGATTTATATCTTCCACATCGGGCAAAAGTGTACCTGAAGTGGGATATTCTTCGGGATTTTGTTCATCGGAAGGCGAGTTTCCTTCAATATTGTTATAAAATTTGTAACGGTCGAGAATCGATATTTTTTGCTCATCAAATTGAGAGCCTTTAAAAAAACGATAATTATCGGCAGAAGGGTCGCTGAAACCCTCTTGATAAGCTGTTGAGCTTTGCGAAAATAAATTATCAATGCGTTGTAAAAATTGCAAATGAAACGAACGTTCGTCATCGTTGGTTAAACCGTCTAAACCCACATCTTGGTAAGGACGCGAAGCGGGGTCGTTGTCGAAGGCGTAAACCAACGACTGTTTGAGCGAAACACGTCCCCAACGAGTAGAATCAACCAGTTCTATGGTGGTGCTGTTGGGTAAACCTTGTTCAAATGCTTTGCGCGAATCTTTTAAAATATCTTCCGAAATGTTTCCTAAGTTAAAATACAAATCGCCACCTTGAGCGGTTTCGTTGTAAACAAAAGGATCCATGAGCCAAAACTCAATGTATTCAATGTTAGAAGCTTCAAAATCGTTGGTAACCAATCGGCGCATGATACCTCCCCAGCGGGTTTCGGGATTTTTTAATTTTCCCGAAGCATCAATACCCGAAGAAATACCGGTCAAACCTTCCACATCGTAATTGTAAGGTCCGCGCTCTTCGGGGTAATAAACCAAGTTTAAAATTGGAATGGTAGTAGGCAATCCGGTTTCACTTTCTTTGTTTGGAAATAAATCTTGTTCGTAAACTTCGCGCACAAAGTGATTGGATTGTTGGTCTGGGTCGTTTTTTAAGTGGTCGGGCGTGCCGCTGGTGCTTCGTACCAAATCGGAATTGATGTGATACCAAGCTATTTTAGCCCGATTGAAACCGTAAGGCAAACTGTCGTTTAATTCGCCTTCGGGAAACATGTCGAGTTGTCCCTGAGGCGTGCTTGCCAAATACCAAGCCGAAGCGGTTCTTAAATCGATGGTTGTTCTGCTTCCTTCAAAGTCGTCAATGTACGATGCGCCGTTGTCGCTTATGGTTTTTGAAGTGCCGGGTATTAAATGAGCAAATTCACCTTCAATGGTTATAGACGACATTTCTTTTGTTTCCACAAAAGGAATATAACGGTCGATAAATCGGGTTAAAATGGGCAATTCGGTGTAATAAGACAAATCGACTCCCCAAATGGTATTTGAAATGGGTTCGTCTCCAATGCTAACTTTGTTTATCAAAGGTTTTTCCGAAAGGTGCATAATGGTTGCGCCTAAGCGGAAATTTTCATTAAAATTGTAATCGAAATGCGTGCCTATCAAAGTTTTAGAACCAATTGAAAACATCGAATTGCTTTCGAGCGAAATTTTGATGGGCGTTCCGGTTTCCAAAAGTCCTTGATTGAGAATGGTTACAGTTCCCAGATTGTAATCGACAATGTAATCCACTCCCTCGTCGAGTTGCCTTCCTCCGGCAGACACATTGACCGAGCCGCGCGGAATGTTCATGGCATTAAGGGCTATTTCCGAGCCTTGCGAAGAGCGATAGCTTCCACGCAAGTAAAATTTATTTTTTTCGGCTACTTGTTTAGCTTTGCTTTGTGTAGAATCGTAAAGTTCTTGAAACACAAATTGATTGGCTATTTCGGGATTGTTTATTTTTTCACGCAAGTAAGACCCGAAAGGTTCACGCACGGGAAAAAACACCCGTCCGTTTTTAGCCGTAATGGTGTAAGGGTCAACAAAGTCGAAGCGACCATCGGGCGATTGGCTTAATTGTCGGTCGAGATTGTCGAGATTGAGCAAAGTGAGCAGGGTTTGTTTGCTCAAAGCATCGGCGGGCAAGTAATTGAGTTCGTTTCCGGTTTTCACATCGCTGTAAAGTACATCGAGAATGAAATTTTCGTTGTTTACTTGGTATGCACCAATGGCGTAAACGTTTTTCATCATCAAATCCCACACCGGAAGTTTGGGCGTTAAGTTGGTGGGTTTTAAAAGTTTTAAGATTAATGTTTTTGGGGCATCAACACCACCGTTTGAAAATTCGCCCACTCTGTAAACTTCTCCTTGAACGGTATATTCGTAGGCTACCGCCAAAACTTCATCGGAATTTAAACCCATGTTGAGCGAAATAAAACCCAATTTGTCGTTGAGCGTGTATTCGGAAGCGGCAAGTAAACGTGCGTTTTCTATTTTTTCCCAATCTTGTCCGCCTTCAAATCCGTACTGGGCTTTCAGTGGCGAAAGTACCGAAGTAATGGAACTAATTTCGCGCACAGCGGAATAATTGGTTATAATATTTTCATACAAATTATTTAATCCGTTGTGAGGATAAATGTTTTCGGAGTTTACATTTACAAAGTCGGGTTGCCAAATGTTGTAAACGGCTTGTCCGTTTTGGTCGGGGTGAATGCTTCGCCCTTCGGCTAAGTCCATAAATGCCAGAATGTTTCGTGCGTTTTCGTAACTGCGGCTTTTGTTGGTTACCCAAACTTCTATGCGTGTAATTTGTATGGCAGAATTGATGATGGGCAAGTTGGAAAGTGCGCGGTCGTAGTTGTCTTTAAAGGCTTGCGAAATGAAAAAGTGTTTGTTTGCTTCGTATTCGTCGGCTTTGATGTCAAATTCGCTCACTTGCGCTCCTTGTTTTACTTCGATAACGGATTGCTCGCTTTTTTGTTGCGAAAAAATAGTGGTCATTTTGAGTTTACCAAATTTGAGTTCGGTTTTGAAACCGAATAAATTATGGCTTCCGGTAATGAGCGAACCATTCAAAGGCAAGGAAACATTACCGGCTTCAATGCTTTGCACAATTTCGTCTTCATCGCCTTTGTAACCTATTTTGGTTTCGTTTTCAAAATCGAAAGCGGCTTCGGTGTTGTAATTGATTCCGAGACTGAGTTTGTCGCCAATTTTGCCGTGTATTCCCATTTGAATTTTTTGGTCGTAGTCGAAGATGACTTCGCGCTGCAAACGCACCGGGAGAGCGGGATTGGCTACATTGGAAATGTTTACTCCAAAAATAAGTTCTGCCGAACCTTGAGGTTTTATGGTAACTACGTTGCTGCCAAAAATTTTATCGAAAGCTTCGCCGGGTATTTTTAAACTCGGAATTAAACCCGATTGGTTTTGAAAGTTTTCGTTCTTTACTTTTTCGCGCCAATATTGGTTCATGGACTGGTCGAAAGAATATTTTTGGTATTCTTTTTCGGTCATGTAAAAAGGTTGTCGATACTCTATGTCGCCAATTTGTTGTTTTAGAACGTATTCTTTGCGAATGGGGTCGTACTCAATGGTGGATTGAATATTGGAAGGGTTGTTGAGGTACAAACCCGAATTGTAATTGAGCGAATATGGATTTCCGGAGTTATCGTTAAACCGAAACCGAATGGAATCTTTGGGCAAAGTATCTTTGACCGAGAAATCTTCTACCGAAGGATTAAACATTTTTTTTGGAGTAAAACTCAAAAAAAACAGTGCAATAAAAAGCGAAAAAAAAGTATAATTAGCAGTCGTTTTCAAAGTTCTTTTCATTTTAATGAAAATCAATATTTACATTTTCTTTTTTTTTACAAAAAAAATAAAAAAAAATGCAAAAAATGATTTTAGGTTAAAAATATTTTTTTTTTTTTTAAACCTTTAATCCGCAAGTCTATCTTTAGCCAGCCGAAAGTCTTGGCATTAATGTTTGCAAATACCTTTTATTTAATTGCCAAAGCAACTGTTTATTAACAGATTGATATAAAATCTTGCCGATTTTTAAGGAAAAAGTAAAAATGTTATCAAATGTTTATTGTTTTTGAAGATTTATAATACTTTTAATGCTTTTTTAACTAATTCTTCCACACCTAAATTGGGTTCGGATTTGAGAAGTTTTTCGAGTGCTTTTTCTACTTGTGCCTTTGCGTAGCCCAACATGATAAGTGCTGCTAAAGCTTCTTCTCTGGCTTGATTGCTTGCGGTAAGTTCGGTCATATCAACTGTTTCGCCTTTTGCTATTTTGTCTTTCAAATCCAGAATAAGTCTTTGGGCAGCTTTGGGTCCGATGCCTTTGATGCTTTTAAGAACGGCTAAATTGTTGCTTAAAATGGCGGTTCTAATTTCGGCGGTAGAAAGGGACGAAAGCATAGTGATAGCCGAAACCGCGCCTACACCCGAAACCGAAATAAGCAAACGGAAGATTTCGCGCTCGTCTTTGGTAAAAAAGCCAAATAAAGCGGTTGTAAAGTCGCGAGCGTTGATATGTTCGTGTATGTAAAGTTTGTTTTGTGTATTTTCGCTCAATTGGGAATATGTAGCCAATGAAATACGCAAAAAATAAGCTATATTTCCGGTTTCGATAATTGTATAAGCCGGTTTTAGCTCTATAATGGTTCCTTTAAAATATTCAAACACTTATTTTATTTTTTTCACTATAAATATTGTTACAAATTTATTTTCAGCAAATTAATAATAAAAAATGCTTTTACTTTTCAAGTATTTTTTATAAATAAATTTAACTTTTTTTAATCAGCAAATTTAAAAAAGAATAAACAAATAAAAAAATAATTCCATTCTTTACTGCAATTCTATTCTTTTAAAAACTTGATATTTGAAATAATTCCTTTAAATAGGCTTATTTTTTCTAAAATTTGTGGAAAATAACTATTTCCCACCAAATTCCATTAAATAACTTTTGATAAAACCTCCCAAGTCGCCATCTAAAACGGCTTGAGCATTGGAGGTTTCGTAGTCGGTGCGCAAATCTTTAACAATTTTGTAAGGGTGCAATACGTAATTTCTTATTTGCGACCCCCACTCTATTTTCATTTTTGAACCTTCGATTTGGGCTTGTTTTTCGCGTCTTTTTTGGAGTTCGAGTTCGTACAATTGCGATTTTAATAATTGCAAAGCCTTTTCTTTATTAGCCAATTGCGACCGAGTTTCGGTATTTTCAATAACTATTCCGCTGGGTTTGTGTTTTAAACGAACTCCGGTTTCTACTTTGTTTACATTTTGACCTCCTGCGCCACCCGAACGATAGCTGTCCCAACTAATATCGGCAGCATTTATTTGAATATCAATGCTATCGTCTATCAAAGGGGTTACAAAAACCGAAGCAAAGGAAGTATGCCTTTTATTATTGGCATCAAAAGGAGAAAGCCTAACCAAACGATGCACACCGTTTTCGCTTTTTAAATAACCGTAAGCATAATCGCCTTCAATTTCGATGGTTACCGAGCCAATGCCGGCTACATCGCCATCTTGAAAATCGAGTATTTTCACTTTGTAGCCGTTTTTTTCGCACCACATCAGATACATTCGGTAGAGCATACTTGCCCAGTCTTGGCTTTCAGTGCCGCCGGCACCGGGTTTTATTTTCAACACGGCACTGAATTTGTCTTCTTCGCTGCGAAGCATGTTTTTAAACTCCAAATTTTCTATCAAATCTTGAGTTTTTTTGAGTTGCCGTTCCAATTCTTCTTCCGAAACATCGCCCGATTTGAAAAAATCGAACAAAATTTCTAAATCTTCTCTATTTTGTTTTACTTCGGCGTAGGCTGTTGTCCAAAATTTTATTAAACTGATTTTTTTCAGTTGTTTTTCGGCTTCTTTGGCATTGTTCCAAAAATCGGGAACTTGGGTTTTTTCTTCTTCGTTTGCTATTTCTATTTCTTTGCCATCTATGTCAAAGATACCTCCTCAACGCAAACTCGCGCTTCTGAATGTCTTTTATTTGTTCTTCTTGTATCATTTTTTTTTGTAAAAAAAGTGTTATGAATAATGAATAATGATAATTAATAATTTTGTTTACACCTTAAAATCAACTTATTAGGAAATTATTTGGTAAACTTTGTTTGCTTTGTTTTACAAATTTTTTCCTATTTGAGCAAAATTTGCAAAATGCAAAAATAATTAATATCAATGAGTCTTACAAACATATTCACTTTTTTTGTAGGAACTTTCATTTTTTCCAAAATTTAAGGCATTACCAAATATTTTACAAACGATTGTAAGAAAATAAGGGTTTTTAAATTAATTTTATTTGCTTATTTTCCAGTCAAATATTTATAAGTCAATGCCATAAGTTCATTTCTATTGTTGCTGTTCAAACTATATTTTGAGGATTTTACAATTTGATTTTTTTCGTTGAAATATTTTCCGGTTGTATTTATCAAGTCGTTTGAAGTTGCTACATAAAAATAGGTTTCAGCCATTTGTTGGGGCGAAATTGAAAATTTACTTTTTATAGAATATAAAAATTTCATAAAGCCGGAAATGTTCGGATATCTTGAAATGTCAATCTTTACGTTTGTAACTCTAATGCAATGAACTGTTACATTTTCTTGTTTCAGTTTGTCGGCAAGCCAATAAGTGTACATAACTTGGGCAAGTTTCGATTGATAATATGCTTTGCGTAGGCTAAATTTTTTGTGTTTAAATTCAGGGTCAATCAGGTCAATTTTTAAATTTGGATGCAACACGAGTCCTTGCGAGGCAACAGTTAAAATTCTTGCATGTGAACTTTTTTTCAATAAATCAAGCAATAAATCTGTTAAAAGAACAACCCCTAAATGATTTGTTGCAAAAACTTGTTCAATGTTTTCAGGTGTAAAAACTACTTTTTTTCTTGAAATATCAAAATCTGCTGCGTTGTGAATTAATACATCTAATTTATTGTATTTATTCCTCAGATTTTCAGCACATTTTTTAATCGAATGAAATGATGACATATCAATTAAAAACAGTTCAATATCGGCATTTTTATTTTGTTCTTTTATATCGTCTATGGCTTGTTGCCCTTTTGATTTATTTCTACAACCAATTAGCACTTTAAATCCATTTTTTGCAAATTTAATGGCTGCCGCTTTTCCTATTCCGGCATTTGCACCGGTAATAAAGCATATTTTTTTATCCATAATTCTATTTTTTTTAAAGCCTCAGACAACAACAGTTTTGTCTGTTTGTCGTGTCTGTTTATTTTTATCATTATTTTTGTAATTATTTCGTAATTAGAACTTTGCCAAAGTAACCATTTGTAGTATAAAGGAAAACTGAACCATTTTTTTTTAATAATTTTTTTTAAAATTTTTTTATTTTGAAAAAAAAGAAATTTGGTCTAATTTTTTATAACGCTAAAAGTTTTTATTTATTTTTTCAAAAAAAAAAAAATTAGAATATTCGGATTTGATATTTTGGGAAAAAACATGAAATTTTTTTTTTTAATATTGTAGAGACGTTGCATGCAAGGTCTCTACGATACACCCGCAACCAAATAAAAAAAAAAGCGACATTCCTAAAAAATGCCGCTTTTTTTATTCTTCTTAGCTCTCCTCAGCCACGCCCGATGATTTCGGAAGTGATTTTCAAAAAATGTAAAGTTTCCAAAAAACCTTTAAACTATTTCCAAATCCAATTCAAATTCTTTCAATGATTTTAAATAATTCAGTTCTTTTTGGGTTAATTTTGTTACTTTTAAAATAACTTCATCAGGTATATTTTCTTGCATCATTGAAAATGCAACTTTTTTTACGCCTTTTTCAATGCCTTCAAGTCTGCCTTCCATTTTTAGTCGCATTGCAGTAGAAGTGAATTTTTTTTCTGCTTTTGGGGATATAGTTCTCATTTTTTCTATAAGTTTTAGGGGTTCTAATTCGGTTGCGTACAATAAATACGAAGCAATGGTTTCAAAAAGTTATCCAAAAACCTTTAAACTATTTCCAAGTCCAATTCAAATTCTTTTAATGATTTTAAATAATTCAGTTCTTTTTGTGTGAGTTTTGTCGCTGCCAATATAACTTCATCTGCAATACCTTGCTTTAATAATGAAAATGCAACTTTTTTTACGCCTTTTTCAATGCCTTCAAGTCTGCCTTCAAGTCTGCCTTTCATTTCAAGTCGCATGGCAGTAGAAGTGAATTTTTCTTCTGCTTTTGGGGATATAGTTCTCATTTTTTCTATAAGTTTTAGGGGTTCTAATTCGGTTGCGTACAATAAATACGAAGCAATGGTTTCAAGAAATTGTTCACCTTCCTCGTTTTCCATCAATTGATTGACTTCGCCAAAAATAATATGTGCCTTTTGAATAATTTGTTGCTCTTCAAAAATATTTTTCATCAGTAACATTCCGATTTGCAAAGTGATGCTACCAAATAAGTCAATGATTTGCGCATCGCTATAATCCGAAATATCAACAAATTGATAGTCAAATCGGGGAATATAATTTAGCAAACGTTCGTCTATTTCGCCAAAATATTCATCAAACGTCTTTTTTTTCCACTTTTTTTTACCGTGATAAAAAATAATGGGAATTACCAGCGTAATGTTCTGTTTTTGTTTGATTTGCATTCTCCAAATTTTCAGCATATAGCCCATAAGTTGCAAATGCGGAAAGGCTTCGGGATAGCTTTTATGCTCAAAAAGCAATGAAATTTTTATATGGGTGCTTTTACCAAATTTGCAATTGTAAACAATATCTGAATAATTTGTTCTGAGTTTGCTGTCAATGTACTCTGTTTTATCTATTTCGAGCGATTGAAAATCAATTTGTTCTGAAAGTTCTTTGGGAAAAGTTTTTGCAATAAACTCGCTTGCATCCTCTTTTTTTGAGAAAAGGGCTTTAAAGAAACGGTCGTGCGAATTGACTACCAACTGATTATCCGATTGATTTTCCATTGTTTTTTTTAACT
>DYNA01000091.1 GCA_020721325.1 Paludibacter propionicigenes | reverse complement strand
AACAATTTAACAATTTAACAATTTAACAATTTAACAATTTAACAATTTAACAATATAAAAATATAAAAATATAACAATTTAATAATTTAACCATTTAACCATTTAATTATGGAAAGAAGCAGCGGCATAATTTGCCATATTACTTCCTTACCCGGAAAATACGGCATCGGCACTTTAGGCAAAGAAGCCTTTGAATTTGTCGATTTTTTAATTCAAACCAAACAAAAATTATGGCAGATTTTGCCACTCGGTCCAACCGGATTTGGCGATTCTCCTTATCAATGTTTTTCGGCTTACGCCGGAAATCCTTTATTGATAAGCTTGGACGAATTATTAAAATCCGATTGGCTAAGCGCAACCGATTTTGTTGAACTTCCCAATTTTGACCCTAAACGAATTGATTTTGGAAAAGTAATCGATTTCAAAATTCCGCTTTTGCGCAAAGCATTTGAGCGTTTCAACGAAATAGCACAAAACATTGACAAAGTCAAATTTAGAAATTTTTGCAAACGAAACGAATTTTGGCTCAATGATTTTTCACTGTTTATGGCATTAAAAGCCCATTTCGACGGAAAACCTTGGGTAGAATGGGAATTAGGCATTCGCTTGCGCGAAAAAGATGCCATAAATTATTATACCAACGAATTGATTTATGATATTGATTTTCAAAAATTTATTCAATTTATATTCTTCAAACAATGGCTCGAAGTAAAAGCGTATGCCAACAACAACGGAGTAAAAATAATTGGCGATATACCCATTTACATTGCCGCCGACAGTGCAGACGCTTGGACAAATTCCGATTTATTCTTTTTCAGCCACGACCGAAAACCCATTGAAGTTGCCGGAGTTCCACCAGATTACTTTAGCGAAACCGGTCAATTATGGGGCAATCCTATTTTTAATTGGGATAAACTCCGAGATACTCAATTCAAATGGTGGATAGATAGAATTAATGCCAACTTAATTTTATACAACATCATACGAATAGACCATTTCAGAGGTTTTGAAGCCTATTGGAGTGTGCCTTTCGGCGAAGCAACAGCCGTAAACGGACATTGGGTAAAAGCTCCGGGTACCGAACTTTACCAAACCATTCGCCAAAAGCTTGGAAACATTGACATTATAGCCGAAGATTTGGGCGTAATTACTCCCGAAGTAGAAGAATTGCGCGACAGTTTCGGACTGCCCGGAATGAAAGTGTTGCAATTTGGAAATTACAGCTCCGGCACCGACGAATACGTACCGCATAACTTTCCGATTAATTGTGTAGTTTACACCGGTACACACGACAATGATACAACAGTTAGCTGGTACAATTCTTTAGCTGAAAACGATAAAAATGCGGTAAAAGTATATTTTGAAACAGAGGGTACGCACATTCATTGGACGCTGCTTCGCGCTGCGTGGGCGAGCGTAGCCTACATTGCCATTGCGCCTTTGCAAGATGTTTTGGGCTTAGGAGGCGAAAGCCGAATGAACATGCCCGGAGCCGCTTCAGGCAACTGGGGTTGGCGTTTTGAAGAAGGCGACCTGTGCAAAGTGTTAGAAGAAGGTAAATTGCTCAAATATACCGAACTTTACGGAAGAGTATAAAAAAATATTCCTGATTTTTTCAAGAAGTTTTAAGCTTTTTTTTAACTTAGATTTCTTGGAAAAATCAGAAATTTATACCGTTTGCTTTATTCAACCTAAAATCAATAAATCATCGTATCAATCTGTAAATAAACAGTTTGTTAAATTAAACAAACTTCATTTGGCAATCAATTAATACCTTGCCCCTCAGCTCGTTTACGATAAATTGGACGATTTTAGGTTTAAATAAAAATCTTGAGTCAATTGTACATATTGCGGCGTATAAACGTGTCGCGAAATTTCTACAATCAACTCATTTTCAAAAATGTCTGATTGAATTTTTGAATATTCAATTAAAACTCTTTTGGCATTTTTTCCAAAAGTAGGTTTAACTGATGTTTTTCGTTTGATAAAAAGCTTTCTTTGCATAGCCAAAAAATCAAATAATTCAAATAAATCGCTCGGAATAACAACACTCAACAAACCATTTGCGGTTAATAATTCAGAAACGGCATCTAAAAGTTCGTTAAAAGTCAATTTTTGGTTGTGTCGTGCCAAATTTCGCTTTTCATTGGGTGCTTTTTGCGAAAAAAAAGGAGGATTGCATACAATTAAGTCGTATTTTTGAGCCAAAGGAGTAAATTCTTGAAGCGAAACATTTAAAACTATCATTCTATTCGCCCATGGAGAGCTTAGACAATTGTTTTTAGCTTCATTGCAAGCTTCCTTTTCTATTTCTATTGCCGTAATTTGAGCAGTTTGGTTTCGCTGAGCTAACATAATGGCTATCAATCCTGTACCTGTTCCAATATCGAGTATTTTTTTAGCACTGCCACATTGAGTCCAAGCACCTAACAAAACGCCATCCGTGCCTACCTTCATGGCTGTAAATTGCTGTTGAATACAGAACTGCTTGAATTGGAAATAGTTATTAGCCATAATAAAAATTAAGAAATCTCAATCTTAACTATTTTACGAGTTCTAAAAAGACCGAGAAACTTTCCATTCTGTGTTATCCGTAAATCGACTTGCATCGAAGGCATCCAAACATCAGCCAAAGCCTCTGCTGTGTCGCCTTTTTTGAGCGAACGCGTGCTAAAAACAACTACAAACTGTTTATTACCCAAATAGTTAAACTCTTGAATGGCTTCTCCTTTTCCGGGTGTAGCATCAAAATTGGTCAATTTTACGGTTTGCCCAATTTTTAAGTTTTCAATATTAATAAACTCAACTTCGTGCAATTCGACTTTACTTTTATCAGTCAATTGATTTTCAATACTTTGAATAGGTTCAATAAAAAGCATATTGCGCAAAACCATCGAAATTTCGGACGAATGCAAATGCTCAATTTTAGATTTCCCGAAACGAACAAATTCATTTTCAACCAATTTATTGCATAAAGAGTCGCCTAAAAGTAAAATTTTATCAAATTCATTAACCGAAAGGTTATTTTTAACTAAAAAATGGGTCTCAAAATACCGTCCTATTTGCCGAATATGAGAATAAGTAAGTTGGTTTAATTCTTCAACAGAAATATTAATAAAATGTTTTTTAGAAATTTCTCTACCAAAATTTGTTTCTATTCTAAAGTAAGGCAATGGGTGCGAATCGAGTTTATCAATCCATTTTTTAGCCAATGGCATTTGTCTAATGTACTCTTGCTTAAGCTCTTGGTCAGTTACTAAAAGTCCTTCTTGCTTATTGATGTCATCAACTATCTTCTTTGCCAAGATAAAATTTCTGGGGTCTAAACCAAAATTATAAAATATCTCTTTTTGAACAATTTCTGCTTCAAAGGCGTTATAATATTGAACAACAAACATTTTCAAATCGCTCGCAAGAGCTTCTAAAAATGCCACTTTTTTATTTTTAAAATCAATTAAATTTTTCCGCAAATATTCTTTACCAAATTGCAAAGAAAAATCGCTGTGTGTAGAAATAATTTGAAATCGGTTGCGAACAAAATATTCTTCCAACAAAGGCTGTTTATCTGGCATCAAACTATCTGAATAAGAGATTTTTAAAGGAATTTCATCGGTTTCGTTCAAATCTAATTCTTTAAAAAAACTACTCATAATGGAAAAATAAACTTGTCGCAAATCGCTCATTATCGGATTCAGCAATTCAATAAAATCATTTTCATAAGAATTTAAGTAAAAAGTTTTATCGGGAAAAATTTTTAGAAAATTTCCAATATAATTTAATTCATTATTGAAAAAATTCTCTTTATAAATTTCGCTGTAATCAATTTTATTATTTATGGTATCTATAAAAAAATAGAAAAAAAAGCGGTTGTTTCCGCGTTTGGTTAAATTAAAAAATTTACCATGAACGGGTTCTACTCCGGCTATTAAAAAATCTTCTTCTATATGTATAGCTAATGTTTTGTTCATTTTTATTTCAATTTTCAAAAAAAAAGTACTTAATTATTTTATTTTGTAAAAAAAAAGCATAAAATATTGAGTTGTCGATTTGCTAACAAATTTTCTGTAAAATTAATTTTTTTTTTACAATTTATATAAAAAAAATCTTTTTTTGAATAAAAAAAAATGAAAATAAAATATTTTTTTAAAGAAAATGAATTTTTATTCAATATTGTTTCTCCCAATCAGTAAGCACTTTACAAAAAAAAAAAAAAAAATCAATATTTATTTAAAAATAATTTGCTTTTTTAAAATTAATTATGTAAATTGTGATAGTTTTAAAATATTAATAGTAGTTTTTTCAGAAAAGAAAATTTAGGTTAATTAATGATGTTAAAAGGGTTGTTTTTTTAAACAACCCTTTTTTTATTTAATAAAAAAAATTACTTTTGTGTTTTGATTTTAACAAACTTTTTTTTATAAAAAAAATAAAAAAATACGGAATTTGTTTGAAATATTTTTATATAAAATATTATTTTAATTTATAAATCAAAGAATAATAAAACAATATTTTTAAAAGTCTAATTTATTGACAATAAATATCTTAGCTTTTTTAAATTAATAAACAATTAATCATTACAAACAGGCAAAAAAAATGGTATTTTTAAAACTTTTATTACTTTCCATCGGCTTATTAAGTATAGCTATGTTGGGTTTTAGTATCAATATTTTAGTAAAAAAGAAGGGGGCTTTTCCCGAAACGCGCGTGGGGCATAACAGCGAAATGCGAAAACGCAAAATATATTGCATTAAAACCGAGCAACTTAGAATAGACAAAGGTTTAGATATTAAGTCAAAACATGTTTCAACGAATTGTGATGGTTGCGTTTAAAAAAAAACGAAGAACAGAAAAAATATATAGAAAAATAAGAAAATGAGTTTACTATCAACCGAAAATGTTATAAAAAAATATGCCAATCACTTAGCACTTGACAAAGTAAGTATAAGTGTAAACGAAGGGCAAATTTTTGGTTTATTGGGTCCGAATGGAGCTGGAAAAACGTCCTTAATTCGTATTATCAATCAGATAACTGCACCTGACGAAGGTTTTGTTTATTTTGATAATGTGCCTTTGAAACCGCAGCATGTAAGCCAAATAGGTTATTTACCCGAAGAGCGCGGATTGTATAAAAAAATGAAAATTGGCGAGCAAGCCATTTATTTAGCTCAGCTCAAAGGAATGCAAAAAAAAATAGCGCAGGTTAAGCTCAAAGAGTGGTTTATTAAATTTGAAATTCAAGATTGGTGGGATAAAAAAGTAGAAGAATTATCGAAAGGAATGCAGCAAAAGATACAATTTATTGTAACTATTGTGCATGAACCCCGATTGCTTATTTTCGACGAACCTTTCAGCGGTTTCGACCCCATTAATGCTAACCTTCTGAAAACAGAGATTTTAGCTTTAAAAGAAAAAGGAAGTACCATTATTTTTTCTACACACAATATGGCTTCGGTAGAAGAACTGTGCGACGATATAGCCTTGATTAGCAACGGAAAAACCATTCTAAACGGCTCATTATCAGATATTAAAAATCAATTCAAGCCCAATATTTTTGAAATTATTTTTTCTAAGCCATTTAACAAAATGGAATTTGCAATGAATAGTTTTTTTGAGCTGCTAAGTATTGAAGAATTAAGAAATGAAAGTCTTTCGGTAAAAGTAAAATTAAAAGACCCAATGGCTACCAACGAACTGCTTTCTGCCGGAATTAAAGCCGGAAATATTATTTCTTTTAATGAATTTATTCCAAGTATGAACGAAATTTTTATAAATATTGTGCAAAAAGAAAAACTAAAAATAACTGAAAATTAATTTTTATTAAAAATATTTTTCCCAATAATTTCGTTCTTTTTTCAATCGATGAATAATTGATTTGTAAAGATAAAAAAATATTTTTCTCAAATTAAATAGTTGTATTTCTTATGATTTTAAAAAAAGATACTAACGAAATATTAATTTTTATAAATAAATAAAAAAATGGATAAGATTTTATTTATACTTTTACGAGAATACTTAACGCGTGTTAAGAAAAAATCGTTTATTATAATGTCGTTTGTTGGACCTATTTTAATGGCTGCACTTTTTATTGTTCCGGTATGGTTGGCAACTATGGAAGACGATGAAAAATTTAGTGTTGCAGTATTAGACGAATCGCAACAATTTTATAAAAGTCTAACAAATACAGAAACTTACACTTTTACTTTTTTACCGGAAGGTAAAATTTCTGAATTAAAAAAGACGTATTTTGAAAGCGGTTATAATGCCGTATTAAATATTCCAAAAGACATTGAAAATCCCAATCAGAAATTAACGCTGTATTCAGACCAACAAATCAAACTCAGTGTGCAGTCGTATATTACGCAAAGCATTGAAAAAGAGATAGAACGCTTACGAATGAACGAAAAAGGAATTGATGTGAAAATGCTCGATAGCATAGAGGCTGATTTAAACATCAATACCATAGTTTGGACTGCCGAAGGTGATGAAAATGAGAGTAGTACGGAGCTTTCAATGGCTATCGGATTTGTTTTTGCTTTGATAATTTATATGTTTATTTTCATGTACGGAGCGCAAGTAATGCGAGGTGTAATGGAAGAAAAAACCGGTAGAATCGTTGAAATTATTATATCTTCGGTTAAGCCTTTTCAATTGATGATGGGCAAAATTCTGGGCATAGCCTTGGTCGCTCTAACACAATTTTTGTTATGGATTGTTTTAACTTTGGCTATTGTAATGACTGCCAATGTATTAATAATTTCAAATTCTCAAAGTTCACCCAGCAGCGAAATGTTTCAAAATACAACTCCAGCCAATCCCGATGTAGAAAAAATGTTAGAAAATTCGGATTCAAATGCGGCAAATTTTATGAAAATAGTCTATAATTTACCATTTGGAATGATTCTTTTTAGCTTTATCTTTTTCTTTATCGGCGGTTATTTGCTTTACGCATCGCTTTTTGCAGCCATAGGTGGAGCAGTTGATAATGAAACTGATGTTCAGCAATTTATGCTTCCAATTACCATTCCGCTAATATTATCCATTGTTTTGGCACAAACCATTATTCAAAATCCACACGGAAGTGTAGCTTTTTGGTTTTCCATTTTTCCGTTTACCTCGCCGGTAATAATGATAATTCGGGTAGGTTTTGGAGTACCTTGGTGGGAAATGGCATTATCTATGTTCTTGTTAATCATCACTTTTATAGGAACTACATGGGTTGCTGCAAAAATTTATAGAACCGGAATTTTACTTTATGGTAAAAAAGTAACCTACAAAGAATTATGGAAATGGCTAAGATATTAAAAAAGTTTATTGGTATTTTGAGTTTGGGATTGATTTTTGGGTCATGCAATCAAGAATATACTCCCAAACCCAAAGCCTATTTCAGAATAGATTTTCCTGAAAAAAAATATCAAAAATTTGATTCTTTGTGTCCGTTTCAATTTGAATATCCTACGTATGCACAAATGCTTGTTCCAAAAACAGGTGATTATTGTTGGAAAGATATTTATTTTAAAAAGTTTAATGCTAAAATCTATGTAAGTTATAAAAAAATAACACTTCTCGATTCACTTAATAAATTTATAGAAGATTCTCATACTTTAGCATACAAGCATTCCATTAAAGCTGACGCCATTAGTGAACAGATTTTTATCAATCCGCAAAAAAAAGCTTACGGAGTTTTATATGCCATCAAAGGAAATGCAGCTACTCCACTTCAATTTCATATCACGGATAGTTCAAAACATTTTTTGCGCGGGTCTTTGTATTTCAACAATGTACCAAATAAAGATTCGCTGGCTCCGGTTATTGAATTTTTGAAAAAAGATGTTATTCAATTGATGGAAACCCTTCAGTGGAAGTAAAATATGTATAAACCAAAGCAAACAAAATGCCCAAAACGCTCACAAAAAAAATATCCGAAAATTGTTTCCTTTTGTTTTGGGAAATAGAAGAAGAAATAGACAGTTTGAAACAAAAATTGGTGGATTTCGGATATTCAGAAATCGATTTTGAAAATGTAAATCTTTACAAAAGCCCTCAAAGACAGCTCGAATGGCTCTCTTCGCGAGTTTTAGTGTGCGATTTTTTTCAGCAACTCACATACATTCATTACGACGATTTTGGCAAACCCTATTTAGATAACAACTTTCAAATCAGCATTTCACATACTAAAAATCTGGTAGTTGTAGCACTTTGCAAAGAAAGTCTTATCGGAATTGATACCGAATTTGTTTCGGACAAAATCGGGCGAATTGCCTTAAAATTTTTAAGTAAAAAAGAACTTGAAAACATTGGTGTTGAAAACGATATATTAAAACTTTACTTGCATTGGTGCGCTAAAGAGGCTTTGTATAAGGTTTATGGTCGCAAAAATTTGAACTTTATTGATAATTTGCAAATTGACCCCATAGATGGAAAAAAAGGTTATTTTATGGGGCATATAATTACTGAAAATCAAACGTTAAGTTATCAATTGCACTTTTTCGAATACAAAGAATTTGTGGTAGTTTGGACTGGAAAAAACTTATAATCTTTTATAAAAAACGAATATTCAGCATTGGAAAAACAAAAAATATATCATCAATTTTGCAAAAATGAAAAACAAATTGCTATTCTTTTAGACCCTGATAAAAATACAAAAATCAGTGATTTAAAATTGCGTTTAGCTAAAGCGCAAAGCATGGGAGCCAGTTTTATTTTTGTTGGAGGAAGTTTGATTGCACATTCCATTGATGAATTTGTAAAACAGATAAAAAAAATAACAACCATTCCTATCGTTTTATTTCCGGGAAGTGTCATTCAAATTTCGGCGAAAGCCGATGCTTTGCTTTTTTTATCGTTAATTTCGGGGCGAAATGCCGATTTTTTGATTGGAAATCATGTAATTGCAGCTCCATTTTTAAAAAAATCGGAATTAGAAATCATTTCTACGGGCTATTTGTTGATAGAGAGTGGAGTTCAAACCTCTGTGGAATACATGAGCTACACAAAACCAATTCCTTACAGCAAAACCGATATAGCGGTTGCTACTGCAATAGCCGGCGAACTACTTGGTAATAAGCTCATTTACCTCGAAGCCGGAAGCGGAGCGCAACGTCCGGTGAGCTTTGAAATGATTAACCAAGTGAAAAAAAATATCTCCGTTCCTTTGATTGTAGGTGGAGGATTGCGCACAAAAAGCCAAATAATGCAAGCCTTTGATGCGGGAGCCGATGTGGTAGTAATTGGTACGGCTCTCGAAGAAAATATTCATTTTGCTGATTTGTAATTAAATGTAATGTATTGAAAATTAGGGTTTTTCAATTTCTTTTAAAACATCTTTCTCATTTTTTAAAACTTTTCGCGCTTGACGCGAATTAAATCCCATTGTTGATTTTACACCCGAAATTAAACTCATCAGCCAAAAATTTACTTCCGATTTGTTGGGATTTCGTTGGTAAAAAACTTGTCCAACTCGCGAGGGAGTTCCCGGATAACGTGGATTGCTGGATTGCAGCAAGCCATTGGCTAATAAGCTCAAAATGGCTTTTCTATTTTCCTTTCCAGCTTCTACATTTTTATCAAGTACCTCAATTTTTAATCCCTGATAATTGAAATGAAGCCGCCCAAGCGCATAATCATCATTTGCTATTATATTGAACTTCAATCTATTAAGTTTTCCACTCGGTATTCTTACAAAAACCGAATTTACAAAATAATCATTTAAGTAAGTGATAGGAAAGGATTTAACAAATCCGGAATACGAATATTTATTTTTAGGAGCATTAAGAAAAAACATAAATTTTGTTTCAAAATAACCTTTGCCCATTATCAATCCATTTACATTAAGAAAAGCGGTATCGTGATTGATAAGTGCTTTAGATGCATTTGTTAAATTAGATGCCAATAAATTAATATTTTCTAACAATATTCGTGCATCAGAGTTCGATTGAGGCACAGTTTCTTCATATTTTAAAGTTAAATTTTTTAATTTAATACCGTTTAACTTAATAGGAACAGGCGCATTGTATAAAGAAGTCAAAAACATAGGAATTTGTTTTGTACTATCTATGGGTAGCCGCTTGTCTTTGTAAAGGTGCAAACGGCTTTGGTCGATAATTATTGAATCAATATCAAAACTCTTATGATACAATAATTTATAAAAGTTAATATTTTGAAAATCAATTAAAGTACTTGCAAAATCAATATATGAAGCCGCAAATACCCTATTTTGATTAAAAACTTGCCTTGAAACATAAGGTTTTACAACCAATCCGGCTATTTTTGCTTTGCTCTGGAGAGTTGAAAAACAAAGCGAATCGAATTTCATTTTATAAAACTGATTCAACGTAAAATCAAAAAACGGTAACTTAACTTTCACATTATCAGAGTATAAAATGCGATTTGTATCGGATATTAATGTATCTATTCTAATGCTTTCTATTCGGCAAATTGCTTTTTTTACAGACAAACTATCGCTGAAAAAATTTGTATGCGATTGAAAATTAATTTCTTGAAAATTAAACTGTTGAATTTTTATTGAATTTAGAAAAGGATTAATTTTTTCAACCAAATTTAAAGCGTTCAAATCCAATTTTTTTCGCTCTAAAAGCTTAGATATCAACGGATAATGAATAAACTTGCTATCCATTTGTTTGATGCAAATAGAATCGATAAATAAATTACTGTTTTTGTATAATTCAGATAAATTGATGTTTTCAATTTCTATTTTGGGAACGTATAAATTATAAGTTTTCGATTTTTTCATTGAAAGCATTTTTTCAAAATCTAAAGCGGTAGTATCAGCTAAAATGCTCAAATTGTGTATTTTACAATCGCTGGTGTCTTTAGAAAAATCAATTTTATCGATAGCTAACCGATGAATACTATCGGGTAAATTTATTTTGATATTAAAAAAACTCAACCAAAAATTGGAAATTTTGTTATAATTTCCTATCGAATCTATTTGCAAAGAATCGAGTATAAAATCACTTACATTTGCAGAGAAAGAAGTATTAAAGAAAATATCTGTTTTTTTATCTAAAATATTTGCAGCAACCCATTTTCCACTATCAATCTGAAAATCAATTACATTAATGGCTTCAAAAGGTTTAATTAATTTAAAATGAAGCATTTCAGCTATCGTTTTAAAATTAGGCAAACTGTCTTTTGGCTCATAATCAGCATATTGAGGTTTTTTTAACATAAAAAAAGTAGGTTTCTCAAAATATATTTTATTTAAGTCCAGTCTATTATGTTTGGCTATTCGTTTCCAGTCAAATCCGTTTATAAAAAACGAAGGAATTATAATATTGTAAAAATTAGGAACTTTTAAAGAATCTACAATATCTTCTTTTTCAAAGAAATACATATTTTGAATAGAAATTTGATTTTCTGGATACACAAACGACAATTCTTGAGCTTTCCATTTGTAGATAGAATTTGGAATCTCGAAATCTTGCTTCTTTAAAAGTAAAACCATTTTTTTAGAGAAAAAATTGTAATAATTAAATAATGCAGAATCGGAGGAAAAATTGAAATTTTGAGTATATAAATAAATATCACTTTTTAAAGAGATTTTTTTCCTAAACAAACTATCTTTGTTGGATATTTCAATATGCGCATCATTCAAAATCAATTCATTGAATTGGATTTTTTCAAATTTTTCAATTAATTTTTTATAAAAAGTTTGACTAACCAACCATTTGAAAACAAGTGTGCTATCGTATTTAAAATTTTGATTTTCAGCAACTAAACAGGCTTTTGGGTTTTGGGTTTTACTGGATTGAAAGACGGAATTGAAAAGAAAATTTGTATTTCGATTGGAAATCGGATTGTCTGATTTTTCTTGTAAGTTCAAATAATTTATTAACGAAAAAAGTTTTGAGGTATCAATTGTGTTAATCTCTTCTTTTTTAGATATTTGTGGATTTAAATTAGAAAATTCGGTTGTAATTGATTTCAACTTTTCACTCAACTGGTAAAATGAAATTGACGGTCTATCGATAAATAACTTATTAAAAATTAGAGCTTTATGATACAACGAATTATGAAAATTGAAACCCGTAAGCGATAAATTGGGAACTGAAACATTTAAAAAACTGTTTTTGTTCATCGATTTTAAGGTAGAAAAGCTATTTTGTAAAGTGTCAAATTTTAAATTCAAATTTTTAATCAAAAGCGTGGAATCCATTGAAGTTAAATGCAAAAAGTCGGAGGTCAAATTGTATTTTAAAGTTTGAGAGCGAAATTTAAAATTCGATACATCAAATAGAAAAGACTTAAAATCAATGGGTTGAGATGATTTTAATTTGTTAGACGGCAAAAAAGCAAATCCACCCAAATGGCACGATAAATTGAATGCTAAATCAGTCTTTATTTTATTGTTTTCAAATTCTTTCAATTCTATTTGAATGTTCTCAAGGTTTAAATTACCAATTTTAGCCCATTTCAGAGTTTGAAAAATGTCATTTTTTTGATTGTTTTGTGTTATTGAGGCTTTTTTAGTTATAAAAATATGTCCGTTGCTAAATTTTAATTCATTAAATATAAGCGACTTATCATTGTAAAGTTGAAAAAAATCGACCCCCAAAGCACTGATAAACGGTAAATGTACATCGAATTTAGTTTTAGTAGCGGAAATAGAATCGCTGAAAAATTTTAATTCATTTACTGCGAGCCTTTCTTGAAATGTGGATAAAAGTAGATTTTTAATTGAAAATTGAAAGGCATTTTGCGGGTGTAAAAACAAAATATCATTTCCATCAAATTCAAAATTTTTACAATAAAAAAAGTTATTTTTCTGATAAAAAGAAGTTGAATCCAGCTCAAAATCGTTAAATTTCATCTTAAAATCAGAGATTTGAATGTTTGAAGTATGGCTTTTATAAAATTGAAATTTTAAAAAAGCATCTTTGAGTAAAAAATGATTAATTTTTAATGATTCAAAATAATTATCAATAAAAATATATGGGTTTATTTGTGATAAATTTACTTGATTATTATTTTCTTTTTTGGGCGATAAATCAATTATTTCAATATTCGGATTCTCAATAATTACTTCACCAATATTAATTTTTTTATGAAAATAAATATCCGATAACTTGGGCTTAATAAATTTAAGAAGTGGAATATTAACATAAATTGCTGATTTTAAAGTATCTGTTGCTTTTATATTTGAGGAATCGGGAATGAGTTTTGTATTATAAACGGCAATTTCTTTTCCGGTAATAATACGAATGGAATCGATGCTTAAAAAGTGATTTACTTTTTGCAAAAACAAAGAATAATTATCAATTTTCACATTGATTTTTTCAGAATAAAAAAGGCGGTCTTTTTTTAATGAACTGATTGAATCGATTGAAAAATTTTGCATTTCGATGCTAATATTGGCTGCTTTTGAAATAGAACTTTGATTTTCGATAAGAGATAAATCAAAATTCCCCTCCGAAAAAAGAACTTCATCGACATGCAAAGCAGTTACGTAATTTTTTAAAGCCGGATACAAATCTCTGTGAAAAATATCGTAATTAAAGGATTCTTCCTTATTTTTTAATGATTCTTTATCGGGTGTATCTACTACTTTTATATAAGGTTGAATAATATTGATGTGTTCGATACTTATTCCGGGTTTTATTAAACTTTCATAAATATTTATGTCGTAGATGAGCAAAGCTGTTAGTTCTATATCATACAACGGTTGAAATATCTTTTTCTGTTTGAGCAATTCTTTATATCGTTTTTTATTAGGTTTTAAGCGAAAACCTGTTAAAAAAATATTATTTCCTGTAAAGTCGAGCGTTAGGTGTTCAAAATTCAATTCGTACAATCCGTTGGAATCGTGTAAAATTTTTTTTTGCAAATAGTCTTTTAGAAAAGGAGTTGCCAAGAAATAAAAAAATGTCTGAAAAACAATACCCGTTATAAAAATATAAATCAAACCCCGAAACCACCACTTTTTAGTTATGGATTTTTTGGTAATGGTTTGTTTTTTAGATGATGAGTCTATATTTTCATCTTCTACAAATTGGGTCATGCTTTTTTTAAAAAAAGTTTAAGCTTATTTATTTAAGTTCTTTAAAAGTCAAAAACAGATTTTTTACTCAATACTTTTGATATAAAGTTCTTATATACAGCATTTTAATAAAATTTATGTTCTTTTGTAATTCGCTACAAATATAAATTATTTTTATTGCTTTGCATAGGTATTTCTTAAAAAAAATGAAGTGTTCAATATAATTCGTTGTATAAAGAAAACTCGTAGCCTATTTTATTTCAATTCCGCTACGAGTTTTCTTTTTACAAAATTAAGTATTTCGGTTGCTTTTCAATCTATTTCACTAAATTTTTAATTTGAGTAAATTCAAGTTTGGTATTTGGGTCGAAATTATTTGAATTCATGTAGTTCAATATACTGTATTTCAACTGTTTACTTGCAGGTCGTTTTTCTAAATTGTTGGTCAAATCAATAGAGCAAACAATTAATTTTCCATTTCCTACTTTGCACTCCCACAGATAAGCTAATTTTTCGTTTACTATTTAAGAATCAATTACTTGCACAAGTGGCGAAATGGAATTTGGCAAACTTTCCATGTTCATGGCAAAGGCATTTATTGCTTGCCACTAAATAGAATAAAAAAGCAACTTTTTGAAACACATTGATTGAATATTCATTACAGTATTGCAATTTCATTATTTGGAGCAAAATATCTTAAAAAGGAAATTCACATACTAATTTTACTTATCATTCAAAATCAAACGAATGGTATTTTTTTCTGTCTTTTTTTGTTTAAATGAAAAAAGAATTTGTTTTTGATTTTCATCAAAAATAAAATCTGATTTTTTATCATTCAAATAAAGTATTTTTGGTTTTTTATTTTCATAAATTTTTAATACTATTTGCCTATTTATATTCATTTCTTTATAACTTCCTTGTGTTGGAAAAATTTCAATTGTAACTGTATTTTTTTCTTTTTTACAAACAAAAGTGGTGTGTGCAAAAATTTGTTTCAAATAGTCGTTACTTTTTCCATCATCTTCAATAAGAGTAAATTGACTTTTTTTATCGGGGTAGATTTCTAAAATCAAAGTATCGTTTGTGCCTTTTTCTACCGACGAAGCATAATTTCGCATTGGAATAATAGCTCCTTTGCGTATAAAAACCGGTATTTGATGCAGTGGTGCATCAATTAAATATGATTGGTTGCCTTTGTAATATTCTTTATTCCAATAATTTAACCATTCGCCTTTCGGCAAAAAAACTTTTCGCTGTACCGCATTTTTTTCATAAACCGGAGCTATCAAAAGCTCATTTCCAAAAAAATAAGTATAAGGGTCGTTGGCAAGCGGACGCATCATGTTTTTGGCGGTAAGCCTTGTTAAATGGGCATAAGAGTAAATGTACGGAAAAAGCTCCATACGCAGGCGGGCATAAAAACGAAACAAGGTATCGGCACGCTCGGAATAATTCCATGCCATATTGGCAGTCGGGTTTTCGGGCTGCGAAAACACTTCGGTTATGGGATTAAACATCGAAAATTGCAGCCAACGAATGTACAATTCCTCATCGGGCTGAGTGTTTATTCCCATATCAAAACCGCCCAAATCATTGGTTAGAAAAGGTATTTTGCTGGTTTTTTTTGTCGAATCGGTAAACATGGCTATATTTTCCTTCAAAGCCACATTCGGCACCCACGAATTGAATTGGCGAGTCGGTGTTTCGACAGTCCAATCCGAACGCGTGTCGTCCGTCCATTTGGTCGGATATTTTTTGTATTCGGGATTTTCGGTTTGGTCGGAGTGCGAAAGCATGAAACCACGCCCAAGTGTTTCTTTTCCAAACTCTTGGCTCATCTCAAACATGCTTTTGCAAACACTTAATTTTGAAGTGCGGTCGAGCTTAATAAAATCGGCACCTTCATCAAAAAAAAGTTTCATTTTTTGTTTAAAATAAGCCACTGCCTTAGGGTTCTCAAAATCTATGTTTCCGCAAAGCGTACCCTCGTGCTTTGAATTTTCTTGATGCATGGCAGTACTTCGACTTTTGTTATGCCAAGAATTTTTATTTATAAAAACCGAAGAAAAAAAGTTATTTTTTTCAAATTCCTCAAAAGCCGTTTCGTTTCCGGTTTTCAAAATACAATCCCAAATCCAGAAACCACCTTTAATTCCGTGTTGTTGCATAAAATCCCACATTTGCTTTCGGTTGGGGAAACTCACCGTATCTGCCACAAAATCAATGTATTTGTGAGGACCGATGCCGGCATCGTCAAAACTCCAAAACCAAGAATCAATCCAATAAGCATCAATCGGATAGCCCCGCTGTTGAATTTGTTTGATGCGTTCTATGGTTTGAGCTTGATTGGTGTAACCGCCGTAAAGCACTCCAAACGCCCATGCCGGAGGTAGTATTAAATTAGTATCTATTTGATTTTCATCAAAAAAAAATTTATTCATTTCTTTTTTTTGTGAAAACGAAAAAGAAATATAAAAATATGGGGTATATACTATAAACCACTACATATATGTAAATTATTTAATTTG
>DYNA01000090.1:12858-16792 GCA_020721325.1 Paludibacter propionicigenes | reverse complement strand
TAATTATTTTTGCAGCTAAATCTAAAATTGTAATTTCTTCGGTATTGCCTACGTTGTAAATTTCGCCAATAGTTTTTGGGTTTTCTTTGATGATGGAAAGTGCGCGAACAGTATCCAGCACATTGCAAAAACTACGCGATTGTGTTCCATCGCCATAAACATTAATAGTCTGATTTTTAAGAGCTTTCTGCACAAAACGCGGAACGACCATTCCATATTGTCCGGTTTGTTTTGTGCCAATGGTATTGAAAAAACGACAAACCGTAACGGGTAATTTTTTTTGTTTGTAATACGCCAAACCCAAAAATTCATCAAGACTTTTTGAACAAGCATACGACCAGCGATGGTTTTGAATAGCTCCCATCAATCGATCGTCGTCTTCTTTAAATGATTCGCTCACTCCGCGTCCATAAATTTCTGATGTTGAAGCTATTACAATTGGTTTTCGGTAACGGTTTGCAATTTTAAGCACCATATCGGTGCCTAAAACATTGGTTTCGATGGTATGAACCGGTTCATTTACAACCATTTCCACGCCTACCGCCGCAGCTAAATGATAAATATAGTCGCACTCGCTTATAATTCTATCCATGACTGTTTTATTCAAAATACTTTCGATTACAAAAGTGAAATTTTGATTTTTTGTTAGTTGTTTTATATTTTCAAAACTGCCCGTTGATAAATCGTCGATGATAGTAACTTTATGATTTTCAAATAATAAAGCTTCAGCTAAATGGCTTCCGATAAATCCGGCTCCGCCGGTAATTACTATTTTCATGTTATTTTTTTATAATGAATTTAATTTTATAAATCATATTATCCAAATCGCTTTGGGTTATCATAAAATCAGATATTTTAGTATTTGTTTTTTTCTTAAAAATAATAAATAAATAAATTGCAGAAATAAAATAAGAAATGGAAGCGGTAATTCCGGCACCCAAAATACCAAATTGCGGAATGAACCAGAAACCGAATAGTAAAGTTACCAAAAAACCTATGCCAGAGCCTATTGTGTTGTAAAAATGCTTTCCAATGCCAGACAAATAATGGCTAAACATAACAGAAACTGCCATAGATAAAATTCCAAAACCAAGCGAAAAAATAATCATTTTGATGTTCTCAAAATCTTTATTCAATAAAAATACAAAGAAATTTTTTGGTATTATTAATAAAAAAAACAATCCAATGACTGTAAAAAAAAATGAAATTTTTATAAATTGAAGGGTCATTTTTTTATTGTAATCAAAATTGGTTGAATTTGAAACTTCGGAGTATTGAATCATAGCTAAACTTCTTGAAATCAGCCACAACGATTCTGAAAACTGAACGCCTACCGAGTATTGTCCCAAGGCACTTCTGCCGGAATAAAATTCTATAATATAATAACTCAATCGGTAATTCATTAATTGTAAGATATTTGCAAACTGAACAAATGCTCCATATTTAAACATTTGCACCAAAATAAATTGCAAATTATCAAATTTTATTTCGTTTATTTGTTTAACAAAAAAAATAAAACTGATTAAAAAAAAGATTTGGTTTCCTATTTTCAATGCCGTAATGTACGAGTTTACTTCTATTTTTTTCAAATAAAATAAAAGAAACGACAAAACGATAAAAATAACTATAATTTGGCTTACCGTTGCTATATTATACCAGAATATTTTTTTTTTTCCTAATAAAACAGAGGTATTTACAGTAGCCAATTGAAAAACAAGCGAAACTGCAAAAATATCAAAAGCCAGTTCTCTTGGTATCAATTGAAAATAAAATAAGAACAAAGTACCTAAAAATGAAGAGATTAAAGCCCAGAAATATGACAATAAAGACAGTTTGAATAAACTATGACGTGGAATAAGATAAATCAATGCAGGTCCACCAATAAAGCTGCTAATGAGCGAGTTAAAGGTAATTCCTAAGACAAACAAACTAATGGTTCCTTGCCCGCTTGCACCCAATAAACGCGAATTAAAAATAACAATGACAAAACTTAAAACGGCTGTAATCAAACGAGTTGAAATTGTTCCAAAAACAGTTTTAAGCATTTATTTTTTTAGTTGAAAACAAGTTTAAAAACGCATCATTAAATTGATTTCCAATGAATTGAAAACTAAATTTTTCTTTTACAGAATCAATAATTTCTTGCGGATTGTAGGTTTGAAATGTTTTAAGCATAGTACTTAAAGCCTCATTAAGTTGCTGTAAATTACCTACTTCAATTAAAATTCCATTTTTCTCATTTACAAAAGACTCAGGTCCGCCGCATCGTGTCGAAATGACCGGTTTTCCATTTGCCAATGCCTCTGCCGTTACCACCGAAAAAGTTTCGTAATTTGAGTTTGTTATCAAAAAATCTATTTTTCTCATAAAATCCAATACAAAAGTATTCGGTTGTCTGCCGTGGAAAAAAATAGTTTGGTTCAAAAGATGATATTCTTCGGCTAAATTCATTAAAAAATCGCCATCGTATCCACCTCCAATGATATGATATTCAAAGTTATAACCCAAATCAACTGCATTTTTAACGGCTTTTATTACATCACTAATGTTTTTAACTTCATCAAATAAATCGGCTACTGAAAGCACTATAATTTTATCATTTTTAGTAATTTCTGATATATTTTCCGATATTTCTACAACATTAGGAATTACAAAATAATTATTTTTCAAACCATAATCTATCATTTTAGTTTTCAAAATTTCGGATACGGCGGTTATAAAATTGGCTTTTCGCGCACTCCACCGGATGAGCATTCTATAAAAAAAACTTCTTTTAGAAAATTTATCGGTTATAAAAAGTGAAGACTGTTCGGAAACAATATACGGTATTCCTTTGAACAGCTTAAATAAATAAGCAATTAAACTGGTGCGACCAAAAATATGAACATGTATAAAATCCGGCTTTATTTTTTTGCGTACAAATTTAAAATACGCTAAAAAAAACGCCATTAAATACAAAATGGTGTTTACTATTCGCTTCATAGGGGGAATGCGACAGTTGGCTGCACTAAAATAAGCGATTGTTTCTGTAAAATTTTCATTTTCAGTATGTTCAAATCGAAAATTGTCTTTTAAATTGTAATCACCTACAACGTACAAAACATGCACACGGTGCAGGAGTCCGGTTGCTAAAATGTGCTTTTTCAAAAAAATGCCCAATTGCGGGTCTAATTGACTCGGATACCATTTGGGAAGGGCTAAGATATTGAATTTTTGGTTTTTAGTTTCTTTTTGTATCATAAATCTCAAATTTTGTGTTTACAAAAATACAAAAATTTTAGATATTTTTCACTAAATTTTGATTATTTTAAAACGAAAAATTTAATTGTTCTTCAAAAAGTTTAAAAGTTTTTCTGTGATAAGGTGTAATGCCATGGTTTTTAATCATTTGTCTGTGAAATTCGGTAGGGTAGGCTTTGTTTTTGTCCCACTGATAAACCGGAAATTCGTTGTGCATTTGCAAAACAAATTCATCTCTGTGGGTTTTTGCCAAAATTGATGCCGCTGCAATGCCGGCATATTTTCCATCGCCTTTTACAATACATTGGTGGGGAATTTGTTTGTAAACATTAAATTTATTGCCGTCTATAAGTAGAAATTCGGGTGTAAGTTTCAAATTATCAATGGCTTTGTGCATTGCTAAAATGGAAGCTTTCAAAATATTTATTTGGTCTATTTCTTGAGCATCTACTTTTGCCACAGCCCAAGCAAGTGCTTCTTTTTCAATTATTTCACGTAATATCAGCCTGTTTTTTTCGTTTGTTTTTTTAGAATCGTTGAGCAATGAATGATAGAAATTTTTTGGTAAAATAACGGCTGCTGCAAAAACCGGTCCTGCCAAGCAACCGCGTCCGGCTTCGTCGCAGCCGGCTTCGATTAAATTTTCATGTAAATATTTTTCTAAATGAGCCATTTTTTTTATTTTTTTTCAAAA